>CAZWVR010000022.1:0-28867 GCA_964637235.1 uncultured Bacteroidales bacterium
TGGTATTTTGTTTTCTTTTTGAGCTTGTTTTATAATTGTCAATACTTTTGTAGTTGCGTCGAGGAGATTTTCTTTTGATTTTTTTATGATTTGTAGGGTAACTACTGGTTCTCCATCTATTCTGGCATAGTTTTCTGGATCTGCGTATGTAAATTTAATTTCTGCGATATCTCTAAGAAAAATTTTTTTACCACCTAAATTTGATATTACGATGTTTCCGATATCTTGAGGGCTTTTGAATTCTCCTATTATTCTTATGCTTCTCATTGTATTGCCTTGTTGAATATCGCCTGCTGAGATTGTTAAATTTTCACTTTTTATGGCATTTTCTATCTGACGAAAGCTAAGATGTAGCTGTTGCATTGACGGTAAGTCAATATTAACTTGGACTTCTTTTTTACCAAGTCCTTTTATATTAACTTTTGATATTTGTGGTAATTGTTCGATTTGATCTTTAAGATAATCTGCATAGTCGCTTAGCTGATCAAGGCTGAAATCCCCTGATAAATTTATCATCATTATTGGGAAATTTGCGAAGTCAAATTCTGTTACCTGAGGATCATTGGGCAAATCATCGGGTAGATCGGATTTAGCTTTATCAACAGCATCTTTTACATCTGGAAGAACATCGTCAAGATTTACATTTGGTTTAAATTCAAGGAATATCATTGAGACGTCTTGTGCAGAGGTAGATTTTATTTTATTGATTTTGTCAAGGCTTTTTAGTTCTTTTTCTAATGGTTTTGTTATCAGATTTTCAATATCTTGTGGCGAATTACCTGGATATATTGTTTGTATAAATATTGTTGGATATTTAGTTTCAGGGAATAGTTCTTTTGGCATCTTATTGTAGGCATACCAGCCGAATATAAATAATGCTATTACCATTATTAGTACAGTGGTACTATTATTTAAAGCTATTTCAGTAAGTTTAAATTTGCGGATTACCTTATCTTTTGTTTCCATTTTTCTTTTTATTTTATAATTATTTGACTTCCGTCTCTTAGCATATTTATTCCAGATATGATTATGATGTCTTTGGGCGTTAAGCCATTTTTTATTACAGTTTTACTTTGGTCTGCTATGTCAATATTTACATATTTTTTTTCTGCTAAATATTTATCTCCTTGTTTTTTTATGGTATATACATACCAGCCTTTTAAATCTTTTGTTAAGGCGTTTGAAGGTAGCACTATTACGTGTTTTTTGTTGTAGTCACGGAATTTAATGATTATTGACATATTAGGTTTTATTTTTCTGGAAATGTTTTTTATAGGAGCTTTTATTTTTATTGTTCTGCTATTGGGATCTATAACATTACTAATCCAACTGATATGGCTTTTTTCTTGTAAATTTCCGTATAAAGGTACTTTTATAGTTATAGGGTCATTTATATGTATATAAGGAATATATTTTTCAGAGATATTTGTTTCTGCGTATAAAGAATTTAAATTTACAAGTTCGAGTATTCTTACCGAAGGGGCTGCCATTTGTCCTTCTTTTGCAAATATTTGATCAACTATTCCAGTGAAAGGTGCGTTTATATATGTCATTTTTAGTTGGCTTTTAATTGTTTCAATATTTTTTAGTAGTACATCTCGTCGATTTTTACTTTGTAGATATTGGGCTTCTGAAATTAGATTTTTCTCGTATAATTCTTTTTGTTTTTGGAACATTGTATCAGCAAAGAAAAATTGTGTTTGCAATTGGGCTAAATTATTTCTAAGCACATCATCTTTTAGTTTTACTAATAATTGGCCTTTTTTTACGTATTGACCTTCTTTTACGTATATTCTTTTAATTTGTCCATTGATTTCAGGAGTTATTATTATATCTTTTTGAGCTATTGCTGTCCCTGATACCTCTACATAGTGGGTATAATTTTGATAATTTAAATGTAAGGTATCGACGTATATTCCTTCTGATATTGTGGAAGAATCAGAAATTTGACTTTGTAGTTGTTTTATTTTTTTGTTTAAGGTAGCTATTTGTTCTTTGTATTTAGCAATTTGTTTTTCTATGTCTGTTATGTTTTTCTTTTTTTGGCAGGATGCAAACATAATGATAATAAATGCCGTACTTAAAAAGAATATTTTTTTCATATTTGTAGTTTTTATTGATTAACAAGTTTTAGTAAATCAAATTTTGTATTTAATAGCTCCATAATAGCTTGGTAGTAAGCAGCTTGTTTTTGTAATAATTGATTTTCTGCTTGTGTAAGTTCAAAGCTACTGGCTGTTCCGTTTTTAAATTTTATTTCAGTATCTTGATATATTTTTTTACTTAGTGCTAAGTTTTGCTTTGTATTTATGTATTTACCGTAAGCATCTAAATATTTATTTTTAGCTTGTTCATATTGGATGTTAAGCTGTTTTCGTAGCATTTCTGTTGTATTGTGAGCCTCTTCAAGAGCAATTCTTTTCTGTTGTCTAATTGCTATTTTTTGTCCACTTCCAAAAATAGGTATAGCCACACTAATGCCTATCATAGAGGATTTATACCAATTGGCGTTTTTGTCAAAAATGTCAAAGTCGTCAGACATTTCTTTTGTAGAATAATTAAATATTCCTGTTATTGATGGTAGAAATTTAGCTTCTGCTCTTCGCATATCAAGTAATGCTAATTTTTCTCTTGTCAGGGCTATTTTATAGTTAATATTTTGTTCTGGTGAGAAGTCTGTTAATATTTTTGCATTTATATTTGAATTTTCAAGAAAATTCTCCAATGAATCGGTTAATATTAAAGAATCTGTTAGATTTAGCCCTAATTGGAATTTTAGCATCATATAAGCTAATTGTTTTTGTCTTTTTACTGTATTTAGTTGATTTTCAATTGTTAGTTGTATAATCTTTATTTGGTCAACTTTGGTTTGTTCAGCCATTTTTTCATTTACCAGTTCTTGGGTTTGTTTCAATAGTTTATTTATATTTTGATAATTCTCTTGTAAAACTTTTTCTAATTGTTCCGTTATTAAACACATCATATAACCTTTCTCTATGCCATTTTTTATTTCCAGTTGAGTTTTTAAATAGTTTTGTTCAGATAATGCTTTAAAAGTTTTTGAAGCTTTTAATCCTACTATATATTCCCCGTTAAATATTAGTTGTGATACAGTTAAGCCTAAGGAGGTATTATACTGGGAACCAAATTGTACAGCGATTTTGTTATTTCCGAAATTAGGTTGTTGAATTGGTCTTAGTCCGAAATAATTAGTATTAACATTGAATACTACTGGTAATAGAAAGTTTGGCATTAGTTGTGTAGGAATTTCTAAAAAGTCTTGAAATTGAACTTGTCCATTTACTTGTGGCAAGCCTATTGCTGTTGTTTCCCATATTTTCCATTTTGCTTTTCTTATTTCAAGGCGGCTGTTTTTTATTGTTAGATTATTTTTATATCCAATTTCAATAGCCTGATTAAGAGAAATTTGATAAATATTACTTAAAGTATCGTTTTGTGCAAGACTATTAATTGAAAACATAATCAGGCTGATAATAATTAAAAAGTATTTTTTCATATTTATTTTTTTTGTTGAAGTTCTTTATAAATCTGTAAGCCTTTTTTTGTTGTAATACCGTATATATGGTATTTAAAGGTTTCTTTTATTATTTCTGCTTTTGAGTATGAAGCTTCTATATCTTGGTAGCTGCCATTAAAAAGTGCTTTACTTCTTATAATTTGTAATTTAGCAATAATTTCAGGAACAATATCTTTTCTAAAAATTCCTTCCTTTTGACCTCGTTTTATATTTTTCACTATTGCTTCAAACATTTTTTTATCCATTTCTTTGTTAATATTGTCGGCAATATCTGGGTAGTACTTTTTTAAATCGTATTTTACATTTGATGGTAATTGAGAAATTATTTTTAGCATTTCTTCATTTATTTTTACTATTACCTCCATCGCGTTTTCGGCGTTTTCTGTAATATTTTCTACTTTTTTATTAAATTCTTCCATATCATATTCCATAATTTGTCGTATTAGCTCTTTTTTATCTTTTATATGCTGATAGAGGGTTTTTTTAGATATACCTAATTCTCTGGCTAAGTCGTCCATACTTATGCTTCTTATGCCATATTTCATAAATAGTTCCTTAGCTTTTGATAAAATTAGCTGTTGTTTATTCATTTTAGTTTTTTTTCTGAATGCAAATATAAAAAACTTTTGAAACTAAAAAACTTTTTTCGTATAAAAAGTTTCCAAATAAAATAAAAAAATATTTCTTATTCTTTTGTTTTAATACATTGAGATAACTTTTGATAAGTTTATTGTATAATTGTGATTGTACTTTATTGTTTATCTATGTATAATTTTATCTTTTGGATAGTTGGATAGCTCGTTGATAATCTTCCGGATAATTTATATTTAGAAAAGTGTATTCTGGCAAATTTTTTATATTTATTATTTTAAAGTATGGTGATAAATGTAACAGTTTAAAATTTTTATTATCAATATGTTGTTTTATTATGCTTGTTATAGTTTTGTAATAAATACCTATTAATGGGTTTATGCGTTTTTTGTAGCTTATCCATGTATTTGTATTTTGTTGTAAAAGCATTTTAAATATATCAATAGGTATAAATGGACTGTCGCAGGGAGTAATTATTATTTTTTCATAAGGAAGATTTTTTAGTGCTGAATAAATACCACAAATAGGACCACAATTTTTTATAATATCCTCAATTTTTTTATATGGCAAGAAATCTAAATCTAATGAATTTGAACTAATAAAAATATTTGGTGTTATTTTTCTTAATTTTTCAGCTATAATTTCAATTATATATTTATTGTTTATTTTTAATAATGCCTTATTCTTTCCCATCCTAGAACTCTTACCTCCTGCAAGAATAACAGCAGCAAAGTTGTTTGCCCTTTCCATTTTTATTAACTTTGTAAGCAAATTTACTTAATTTTCTAAGTAAAATATTTATTTCTAATGAGTATGTTTATAGTTCGTAATGATTATATACGGGCAAATATATGGGATAATTTTATAGAAAATTCTATCAACAGTGTTGAATTTTTAAAGAAATGGTATCTGGATGTTGTTGTCCCTAAATGGATTGCTATTATTTTAAATGATTTTCTAATGGCTATGCCTATTCCATATAAATCTTTTATAGCTGCAAAGTTAATAGACACTCCTCCCTTTTTACCTTATATGGGAATAATTTCTCGAATTGGTTTTCAGCAGGAGGATTTTACTAATTTTATTTCTAAATTACCTGGAAATTATATGTTTATCGATTATCGATTTAATAAATTTAATAATTTGCCTTTTTTAACTAAGCTATTTTTTTATTCTGTAAATTTATCATATTCGTATCAATATTTGTATAATAATTATAGCGATAAGATAAAGAAATATTTGTCAAATAATGAATATAAAATTTATGTGGGAATTATACCTTCCTTAATAAGAAATTTTTTGATAAGAAATAATTTATTGACTTCTCGTCAATTACAGATTATTATGAGGTTAATATCTGAGAGTTTACTTAAAGAAAAAGGTATTATTTATGGCGCTTATGATAAGGGAGATAGATTGGTGGGATTTGCTTTTTTTCTGCTTTCTAAATATTCTACTGATTTAATTTATATAGCAACTGAGGGAAATAGAGAGGATATTGCAGTTTATATAATTGATAAATTCTTGAAAAAGAATGAAATGAGTTCAATTACTTTAAATTTTACTTGCAGTTTTTGCAGAAAGTTTTTACATATTTTTCGTAATATGGCAACTGATAAATATTATGTTTATAGTTATTATTCTCGTTATTTAAAAAAAGTTTGGGAATATAAACGGAAAAATAGCAGTGATGGCTTCATTTTATAAAACTATTGCAGCTCCTGCTCGCGGTTTTTTTTCGGATAAAAAAAGTAAGTTTTATTCTTTTGTTTATCCAGTTGATAATGAAGAAGTTATAAGAGATATTCTTAAAAAATTAAGAAAGGAGTATCATTCTGCTCGTCATTATGTATATGCGTTTCGTTTAGGAGCTGATAAATCTCATTATAGATATAGTGATGATGGAGAACCTTCTGGCTCCGCGGGTTTGCCTGTTTTTAATGTTATCAAATCTGAAGATTTAACAAATATTTTAATAGTCGTAGTTAGATATTTTGGGGGTAAAAAATTGGGTATTCCTGGTTTGATAAATGCTTATTCTACTTCTGCAATGGATGCTATTAAAAATGCTAATATTGTAATTCGTAAAATTACAAAAGTATTTGAGTTAAGTTTTCCTTATTCTTTGCTTGGTAGTATAATGAAATTTATTGAACAGAATGAAGGTGAAATTTTAGAACAAAATTTTTCTGATTCCTGTAAAGTATTGATAAAAATACCGATAGATAGGCAAGAGAGCTTTTTTAGTTCATTAAAAAACTTTTATAATTTAAATATTACAGAAAAAGGCTGACCGAAGTCAGCCTTATCAAGATGGGCGCACAAACCTATACTTTATTCAAAAGTATAAGTATAACTTATTTGTTTAAAGGGAACTTTTATTATTTCTGCATATTCCAGTCCGGTTTCTTTCATATCTTCATCGTCTTCTGGATAGTACCATTTTACAATTACTGGCTGTCCGGATTTATATAAATCCTCCATTTTGTATAAGATATCTAAAATTATTTTTGATGAGGCAGTGTTAAAGTAATCTAATTTTAAAGTTAATTCTGTTTGCGGAGCAGGTTTTTGCATATATTCATCAAGCCATTCTAAAACATCTGCATAAAATTCTTTTACATCTGGTGGAAATGATTTTCCCTCAATAATTAAAATTCCTGTTTCAGGGTCAAAGTCTATTTTTGGAGTATCTAAACCTGCTTTTTTATATAATTTTTTGAGCATAGTTGATTTTTTATATCGTTCTGCAAAAATCGTGCAACTTTGTCAAAATGTAAAATTTTATAGATAAATTTCTCTAATAATTTTTCTTGTAGCTTGCGAGTCCTTTACTGTAAAAATAAAAGTAATTTCTTTATTTTTAGTATTACCTGTAAAATAGTAATAGCTTACTGAGGCTTTATTCCCATTATTTAAGTCATAGTGTACTTCTTGTATTTTTTCTCCATGTATATATACTGAGACTGTGAGTT
Organism: uncultured Bacteroidales bacterium; assembly: GCA_964637235.1. Taxonomy (GTDB): domain Bacteria; phylum Bacteroidota; class Bacteroidia; order Bacteroidales; family S143-33; genus CAZWVR01. The sequence goes on from CAZWVR010000022.1 coordinate 7,105, forward strand.
GTTTTAATTCATCAGTACTGTTTGCATTTATTAAAAATGATATAAATCCGTTATTTATATCTGTTTGTGTAGTTATTTTTATCGTAGGACTAAAAAAACCGTAGTTTTCAGAATAAAAAGCCATTGTAAAAATACTTAGTATCAGTAAAAAAAGTATTTTGACTTTCATTTTGGTATGCTTATGATAGACTTTTAGTTAATTTCCATTTACAAATATACATAAAAATTTGCTATTTAGTTAAATCAATATCAAAAATTTTAAACCGTAAGTAAAAGAAACTTTACAAATATTACTTTATTTAATACGATAATAGGTTATGGATTTCAATTTTTAAGGTTTAAATATTTAAAGTTTTGATTTATAAAAAAAGTATCTATGTTAAAAAATGTTATTTCTTTTGAATTATTTTTTTATTTATGAGTTGATATTTGTATCTAATTGATTTTCAATAGATTGTAGTAGATATCAAAATATTCCTGTGCAATTTTTTTATGATGAAATTTTTTAATATGTTTTTCTGCTTTTTCTAATAGATTTTTTTTTAGCTGCTCGTCGTTCAGGATTTTGTCAATTGCGGAAGCAATAGATAGATAGTCGTATGGATTTATAAAAAGTGCTGCATCCGCTGCTGTTTCTTCAAAAACTCCTCCTTGGCTTGTAATAACAGGAATTCCACTTGCCATTGCTTCTATTATTGGAATTCCAAATCCCTCATAGAAGGAAGGATATACGAAAATTTGAGCCATTTGATATATAGCAGGGAGATCTTCAAATGCAATATTAGTTATAAAAATAGGTTTCTTTTTTTTCTTTGAGATGTATTCATTTATTTGTTCTAATCCGTCTTTATGTCTGCCGACTATAACAAGCTCTATATCCTCCTTTTGCAGTGAATAAAATGCCTTTATTAGATTTAATACATTTTTACGTTTTTCTACTGTCCCAACAAAAAGTATATATTTTGAAGGCAAGTTATATTTTTCTTTGATTTCTAATTTTCTTTTATCCGATATTTTATGAAAAAATATTTCATTACAGGATTGATAAATAATGCTTATTTTTTTTTCTTCGATGTCCAGATATTTTATTATATCCTTTTTAGTTTGTTTACTTATTGCAATGATTTTATCTGCTATTTTTGTGGCATATTGAATTTTTTTTATATAAATTTTTCTGTCAATAGTTTTATATAGTTCTGGAAATTTTATGAAAATTAGATCATGAATTGTTAATACTGTTTTTATTTTGTCTTTTTTTATATTAGCAGGGAGTTCGTGGCTTAATCCGTGATATATATCCAGCTGTTTAAATGCTTGGGTATATGGAATTAAAAAAGTTCGCCATAGAGAGTTGAGTTTTATTTTGGGGCTTATTATTTTAATATTTTCTGTTTTTGGTATATTTACTTTAATGGGGTTATTTTTTCGTGGAGTGAATAGAAAATATTGGTGTTCTGGGAAATATTTAAAAAAGCTAAAAATTAGATTTCTGCTATAATTGCCTAATCCGGTTTTATTATAGAAGAATCTTTTTGCATCAAATCCTATTTTCACTTTTTTTCGCAATGATATATTTTTATTGCAAATTCACAAAAAAAAGACTATGGAAATTTATACTTTTAATGTTAATTATTTTAAAGAGAATACATATTTTTTAGTATCTGATAATGAAGGAGTTATAATAGATCCAGGGTTTCAATATGATTATGAACGGCGTTCTTTTTTGAAATTTATAAAATCTAAAAATATCATTATAAAAGCGATTTTATTAACACATTGTCATATAGATCATATTTTTGGTATGAATTTTATAAAAGATACTTTTTCATCTCCCATATATGCTCATAAAGCTGAAACTTTTTTATTAAAAACAGCAAAAGATTTGACAAAACTACTCTATGATATTGATATTGATGAGCCTTATTATCCAGATAAATATATACAAGAAGGTGATATAATTAGTTTTGGGAATAGTAAATTGGAGGTAATTCATACTCCTGGACATACACCGGGAGGTCTCTCTTTTGTATCTTATTCTGACAAGGTCCTTTTTACAGGTGATACTTTATTTTTTGAAACTATTGGACGAACAGATCTTCCCAATAGTTCTTTTGACGATATTTATAATAGTATTCATAATAAACTGTTTAAACTACCTGACGATTTTATTGTGTATCCTGGTCATGGTAAGCCTACTACGATAGGTCATGAAAAGCGAAATAATCCGTTTTTATAATTATTCTGTGCAATTTCTACATATATCTATTTTACTGCGGTTTTTAAGCACTTGTTTAGCGAATTTTTTGAATTTATCATTTCGTAATAGGTTCTTTAAATTTTCGGAATTTACATATCCAAAATAATATTTGGCATTTTTATCAAAACAGCAAGGTAGAAGCTTCCCGTCCCAAGTAATCACTGCGGAATTCCATAGGCGCCAGCATCTATTTTTAATTTTTTTTCTCCTTTGCCATACGCCATTTATTTTTTTGTATCTATTATATTTTTGATTTTTGGGTAATAAATATGCATATTTTTTAAAGTCGTATATCTGCATTGATTTTATTTTAAAATTATCAACCCCTAATTGATAGACAAATTTTTGTAGTTTTTTTATTTCGTGTTCATTGGTTGACATTAGCAGGGTTTGCACTTCTATGAATGGATTTGTGCGATTTAGTTTTTTCTTTGCGTTAACTAAATTTTTAATACCATTTATTACAGTTTGGATATTGCCGTTTTTTCTATATATTTGATAAGTTTGTTGAGTTAGTCCATCAAGTGAGATAATAATATAATCTAAACCTGAAAGAACTATTTTTTTGGCATTTTTTTCTGAAAGAAAATGTCCATTTGTAGCGGTTGCTGTAAATATATGTTTTTTGTGAGCATATTCAATCATTTTAGGTAATAGAGGATTTAGAAATGGTTCGCCTTGAAAATATAGGAAGCAGTTGAGCAGATATTGATGTGTTTGATCTATAATTCTTTTAAAGGTTTTAAAATTCATATTGCCTTTTTTTCTGGACAGAGTTCCATTTCCTACTGGGCATTGGGGGCAGTTTAGATTACAGTAATTGGAAATTTCAACTGAGATAGAATATGGCATTCCCCAGCGGTATGTTTTTTTTAAAATTACAGATATCCAATACGATAAAAAAATTTTTATAAAGTTCAAAATTTTCTTAATTGATATTTTTTTAATAAAAAGGAATATTAACTTTGCTTTCATACAAAGAAAATTAAATTTTTAAAGCTCAAAATATCACAAAGATGGAAAAATATCCTTTGCTTTCAAAGATTAAATATCCTTCTGATTATAAAAAATTTAATTTTAAGCAGTTGGAGCAACTTTCTTCTGAATTACGCCAATTCATTATAGAAAGTATTTCTCAAACTCCGGGACATTTTGGAGGTAGTCTTGGAGTAGTAGAACTTACAGTGGCTTTACATTATGTTTTTGATACTCCTTACGATAAGATTGTTTGGGATGTGGGACATCAAGCCTATGGACATAAGATATTGACAGGTAGGAGAGAAAATTTTCATACTCTTAGACAATTAAATGGTATTAGTGGTTTCCCCTCTATTTTTGAGAGTGAATATGACGCATTTGGAGTAGGGCATTCATCTACATCTATTTCTGCGGGTTTAGGTATGGCAATAGCTTCTAAATTAAAAGGTGAAAATAGAAACATTGTAGTTGTAATTGGTGATGGTGCTATGACGGCAGGTTTAGCTTATGAAGGCTTGAATAATGTAGGCATTTCAAATGCAAATATTTTGATTATACTTAATGATAATAATATGGCTATATCGCCTAATGTTGGTGCTTTCAGTAAATATTTAACTAATTTTACTACTTCAAAGACTTATAACAAAATAAAGGAGGAAGTATGGAATTTATTGGGCAAAATTAAAAAAGTGGGACCTGAAATGCGTCGTTTGATTCAGAAAATTGAGACAGGCATAAAAAGTACCCTTTTATGTGATAGTAATTATTTTGAAAGTTTAAATTTACGTTATTTTGGTCCAGTAGATGGTCATAATGTTGTAGAACTTGTAAAAATTTTAAATGAATTGAAGAAATTACCGGGTCCGAAGTTATTGCATATAAAAACTATAAAGGGTAAAGGTTTCAAGCCTGCGGAAGAACAACAAGATAAATGGCATGCTACAAGTGCTAAATTTGATATAAAAACTGGTAAAGTTATTGGTATAGATAGTACAAAAAAACAACCTCCAAAGTTTCAAGAGGTTTTTGGACATACTATTGTTGAATTAGCAGAGAAAAATGATAAAATTATAGGTATAACACCTGCAATGCCTTTGGGCAGTTCTTTGAAGATTATGATGGACAAAATGCCTGATAGAGCTTTTGATGTGGGTATAGCTGAACAACATGCAGTTACTTTTGCTGCTGGATTAGCAGTTTCTGGTATGATACCATATTGTACAATATATTCTACATTTTTGCAACGGGCATACGATCAAGTAATTCATGATGTTGCTATTCAGAATTTACATGTTGTTTTTTGTGTAGATAGAGGTGGCTTAGTAGGGGCTGATGGAGCTACTCATCATGGTGTTTTTGATTTAAGTTTCCTTCGTGCGGTTCCCAATTTAGTGATTTCTGCTCCTATGGACGAAGTTGATATGCGTAATTTAATGTATACAGCACAATTGGAGAAAAATAAGTTTCCTTTTGTTATTAGGTATCCAAGAGGTAGAGGACGTAATATTAACTGGCGTCAGCCATTTAGAGAGATAACTATTGGTAAGGGGCGTGTTATAAAGCAGGGTGAACACGTAGCTATATTATCCATAGGAGCCATCGGTATGCAAGTAAAAGATGCTACGGAGTTATTGGAAACAGAGGGTATTAATGTTGCTCATTATGATATGCGCTTTCTGAAACCTCTTGATGAACAATTACTTCATGAAATATTTTTAAAATTTGATAAGATAATTACCGTTGAGGATAATACTGTAATAGGTGGCTTAGGTTCTGCTGTTTTAGAGTTTGCTATGGATAATGGTTATAGGCATCATATTATTAAACGTTTAGGTGTTCCAGATAAATTTATAGATCATGGTAAACCGCAGGAATTATATGAAATTTGCGGTATTGACGCAAAAAGTATTGCTAATAAGGTTAAGGAGTTGCTGAATAATGAGGCTATTGTGAAGAAAAATATAAAAATAATGCGAGAAGTGTAATTGTTTATCAATAAATTAAATCTAAAAAAATGAAAGTAAATTTATTTATTCTATGTGCCGTTTTTGTAAGTTTTTCACTTAATGCTCAAATTTATTCTATATCAGATATTTATAATCAGACGCCTGAATATATCAATTTGATTGAAAATAAATATCATAATCAAATTATTCGTTTGGAGTATGATATTACCACAGGTGTTTCGTCAACATATAGATATTTAGCTAAGGATAATGTTTATGGGATAATGGCCATTGGTGATAAAAGTAAAATTATAGATTTGGATTTGGCAATTTTTCAAAATAAAAATGGAAACTGGATTAAAGTTGTAGAAGATACTACTACGGAGGGCTTGGCAGTATTAAATTTTACCCCTTCAATAAGTGATATATATAAGATGGAAATCTATGCTAAATTTAGGGCTGGGGTACAATATGGCTTTTATTCTTTAATGATATTTAGATAATTATGTGATATGTTGGTTTTTGGTCCTGTTCCTTCTCGGCGTTTAGGTAGAAGTTTAGGCATTAATAATATTCCTTATAAGTATTGCTCTTATGCCTGTTTGTATTGTCAATTAGGTGCAAAAACTAATCTTACATTGCACAGGAGGGCTTTTTATAAGCCTGAGGATATAGTTGAGGAGGTAGCCCGTAGACTTGAAAAATTAAAGCAAACTAATGAGACAGTAGATTATATTTCCATAGTACCTGATGGAGAACCTACCCTTGATAAAAATTTAGGTATTCTTATTGACAAATTAAAAGTCTTTGGGTTAAGAGTTGCCGTAATTACCAATGCTTCATTATTATATTTGCCCGAAGTACGGCAAGATTTATTGGCGGCTGATTGGATATCTATAAAAATTGATACTGTAAACTTTGATGTATGGAAAAAATTGAATCGCCCCCATCATGAACTTAATTTTGATACTTTTTTAGAGGGCATTTTGGCTTTTTCCGAAGAATATAAAAATACTTTGACAACTGAGACAATGTTGGTGAATGCTATAAATGATTTTGAAGATAATCTTTGCAAAACTTCTATGTTTATTTCTCAATTAAATCCTTCTGTTGCTTATATTGCTGCACCGATAAGACCTCCTGCTTTTCAGTGGGTTAAGAAGCCTAATATTGAGAAAATTACAGAAGCTTATAATATTTTTTCGGAATATATTGAGAGAGTGGAATTGATTATTAAACCAGAGGGGAACGAATTTGTTTTAACAGATGATTTTCAGAACGATTTACTTTCTATTATTTCTGTCCATCCTATTTCAGAAGAGAGTTTAAAAAAATTACTAAATAAGTATAATAAAGATTTTTCAGCAGTAGAAAGACTAATAAATTCTAAGTTGGTAAAAATTGTTGATTATCAGGGGAAAAATTTTTTTATTCGCAATTTTTATTGATAAAAAATAAAATCTTTGTAAGAATTTTATTTAAATTTGAAGGCTTAATTTTAAAGAGATGACTTTTTGGCAAAATCTTGCGGAAGTATTTAAATATCATCAGGATGCCCCTATGCTTTTTAATAGCGGCGAGTTTATGTTTCTTTATACCGCATTTATTATAATTTATACGATAATATATCGCCGCAAATTTTGGATGTCTGTATATGTTATTTTATTTAGTCTATTTTTCTATTATAAGTCCAGTGGTTGGTATTTTTTCCTGCTAATTTTGACTTCAATAACAGATTTTACTTTTGCTTTACTGCTTGATAAGGCTAAAAAGAAATCATGGCGAGTATTTTGGATGATTTTGGGCGTTGTACCCAGTTTAGGTTTATTAGCATATTTTAAATATACGAATTTCCTTTTATTTAATTGGTCTTTAATAGTTCATAAGAATTTTCAACCTTTAGATATTTTTTTACCGGTTGGTATCTCATTTTATACTTTTCAATCTGTTAGTTATGTAATAGATGTTTATAAGAAAACTTTGAAACCCACGCGAAATATATTGGATTATGCATTTTTCTTATCTTTTTTTCCTCAATTAGTAGCAGGTCCTATTGTTAAGGCACATCATTTTTTACCACAATTGGAAAAGACGCCATCAGTTAGTAAAGAGCAGGTTTATAGTGGTATTTGGCTTATTATGGTTGGAGTTATAAAAAAAGCAGTATTTGCCGATTATATAGCTTTGTATAATGATATAGTTTTTGCTAATCCTTTTGCACATAATGGTTTTGAGAATTTGATGGCTATTTTGGGATATACTTTACAAATATATTTAGATTTTTCAGGGTATTCAGATATGGCGATAGGCTTAGGTAGAATAATGGGCTATGACTTAGGTATAAATTTTAATTTACCTTATAAAGCCAGAGATATAACTAATTTTTGGCGTCGTTGGCATATTTCTTTATCTACATGGCTTAGGGACTATGTCTATATTCCTTTGGGAGGTAATAGAAGAGGGAAAGTTAAAATGTATCGGAATCTAATGATTACTATGCTGGTTGGAGGATTATGGCATGGAGCCCATTGGAAATTTGTTTTTTGGGGGGGATTGCATGGAATTGGTTTAGCAATTCATAAAATGTATATGAACTTTTTGAAAAAAATTAAAGATTTAGAATTCATAAATAAGTTGAAAAAAGTAAAATGGAAAAATTTTTTGCATAATCTACATAAAAAACAAGCTATTGATAAAATTCAGTCCTCTTTGATATATAAATTATTATCATGGTTATTGACCTTTATTTTTGTGATTTTTCTTTGGATATTTTTTAGGGCTACTGATGTGCAGAAAGTAAAAAATGTAGTAAAAATAGATCCTAAAACACATCAAACCTACGAGGTCGTACAAAAGCATAAAGTTAATGCTTTTAATGTATCGTTTTGGATGGCAAAACGTGTTTTGACAGATTTTGATATTCATTTTGCTAAGGTTTTCTGGAAAGCCAGAAATTTATGGGTAGTTTTGGTTATTTTGGGATTTTTATTGCATTTTATTCCAGATAAAGTAAATGCGAAAATATTAGATTGGTATATAAAATCGCCATATATTTTGAAAGTTTTAATCTTTATAATAGTGGTTCAGTTGGTGATACAGTTCAAAAATTCGGATGTCCAGCCATTTATTTATTTTCAATTTTAACTGTGAAAACCCAGAGCAATTATAGAGATGAAATATAATTATCTGTTGTATCCCTTTGCTTTTTTATATGCAAGCGGCATTTGTATAAGAAATTTTTTATATGATTTAAGTATTTTAAAATCTGTAAGTTTTTCTAAACCTATTACTATTGGAATAGGGAATATAACGGTTGGAGGTACTGGAAAAACTCCAATGTCTGAATATCTGATTGAGTTATTAAGAGAGGAATTTAATGTAGGCTTTCTCAGTAGAGGATATGGGCGTCATACCCGAGGATTTCGTATAGTTAAACCTTATTCCGAAGCATATGAAGTCGGTGATGAGCCTTTACAAATCGCTAAAAAATATCCTGACATATTTATTGCTGTGTCTGAGAATAGAGTAGAGGGTATTAAAAAACTTATAGCTTTCAGAGAACTTGATGTTGTAGTATTAGATGATGTATTTCAGCATAGAAGAATAAACCCTACTGTAAATATTTTATTAACATCTTATAATCGTTTATTTTTTAAAGATAAATTTTTGCCAGTAGGTCGTCTTAGAGATTGTAAAAAACAATATAAACGAGCTGATATAATTATTATTACTAAATCTCCTTCCAATTTAACCAAAACTCAGGCGCAAGCAATTATTGATGAATTAAAACCTTATGATTATCAATATGTTCATTTCACTACAATAGCGTATGAGAAACCTCAAAATTTTGAGGGCAGACTAATAGATATAAAAGACTTAGCAGATTATCATACATTGCTGATTACTGGTATAGCCGATAGTCATAATTTGGTAGATTTTTTGTATAAGAAAACAAATTTAGTTCATCATTTTAAATTTGCTGATCATCATTTTTATAATGAAAATGATATTCAAAACATCCTGGAAGTATATGAGAATATAAAAGCAGAGAAAAAGATAATTTTAACGACAGAAAAAGATTTTGTAAAGCTAAATAGTTTAAAAATTTCATATAAGCTGAAACAAAATATTTATTTTTTACCAATAAAAGTGAAATTTTTATTTAATTTGCACACAATATTTAACCGTCAAATTAAAAGCTATGTTAGAAAAAATTCAACAAACAGTTTCTTATTTACAGGGTAAACTTGGAGATTTCTCTCCTGAAATAGGTATTATATTAGGTACAGGTCTTGGTGGTTTAGCTGACGAAATAGAAACGGAAGCTATTTTCCCGTATAAAGATATCCCTAATTTTCCTGTTTCTACGGTTGAAGGGCATAAGGGAAATTTGATATTTGGAAAGTTGTCTGGCAGAAATGTAGTAGCAATGCAAGGTAGATTCCATTTTTACGAAGGTTATTCTATGAAAGAGGTTACTTTTCCAGTACGAGTGTTGAAGTTCTTAGGTATTAAATTGTTGATTGTATCCAATGCCAGTGGAGGAGTTAATCCGGATTTTAATGTAGGGGATATAATGATAATCCGTGATCATATAAATTTATTTCCTGAGCATCCTCTGAGAGGAAAAAATGATGATAGGCTTGGTCCTCGTTTTCCGGATATGAGTGAAGTTTATAAAAAGGAGTATATTGATTTGGCTTTTAAAATAGCAAAGGAGCATGGCATAAATTTGCAGAAAGGGGTTTATATAGGCGTACAAGGACCTACATTTGAAACTCCGGCTGAGTATTTGTATATGAGAGCTATTGGTGGTGATGCAGTAGGTATGTCTACTGTGCCGGAAGTAATAGTTGCAAGACATATGGATTTACCTGTATTCGCTTTATCAGTTATTACAGATAGTGGTGCACCAGATAAATTAAAAGAAGTTTCTCATGAAGAAGTTCAAAAAGCAGCGCAAGCTGCTGAACCTAAAATGAGACTGATTATAAAAGAATTTTTAAAAAAAGTTGGTGAATAGACCAAGATTTAACTTTTATTAGTTGAAATTAATATATGTTTTAATTATTTTTGTTCAGAGTTAATTTGCCTATCGTAATAATTTTATATTTTTGCGAGCCCAAAACTAATCTAAATACCTATGAGACAGTTAAAAATTACTAAATCCATCACAAATCGTGAAAGTGCTTCTTTGGATAAATATTTGCAAGAAATAGGAAAGTATGATTTAATTACTGTAGATGAAGAAGTTGAGCTTGCTCGTAGGATTAAACAAGGGGATTTAGAAGCCATAGAAAAGTTAACTCGTGCTAATTTGAGATTTGTTGTCTCGGTAGCTAAACAGTACCAAAATCAGGGATTAAGCCTTCCTGATTTAATTAATGAAGGCAATCTGGGATTGATAAAAGCTGCTGAGAAATTTGATGAGACTCGAGGTTTTAAATTTATTTCCTATGCTGTATGGTGGATTAGACAGTCTATTATGCAGGCTATTAATGAACAATCTCGTATTGTTAGATTGCCTTTGAATCAGGTTTCTTCTCTTACTAAGTACAAAAAAGCTATTGCTGATTTTGAACAGAAATATCATAGAAAACCAACTGAGGATGAATTGGCAGACTTATTAGATGTTTCAGAGGATAAGATTAAAAAGACTATTAATTCTTCTTCTCATCAAGTTTCTTTTGATGCTCCCTTTGCAGAGGGAGAGGATAATACATTGCTTGATGTAATTGAAAATTCTAATGCTCCTCGTGCAGATGAAAACTTAATGAAGGAGTCTTTACGAATAGAAATTGAAAGAGCTTTACAGACTTTAACTCCTCGTGAGAGGGATATTATTAAGCTATCTTTTGGTATCGGAACTGAACAGATTTCTTTGGAAGAGATTGGAGAGAAGTATAATTTGACCAGAGAAAGGGTAAGACAAATACGAGAGAAAGCTTTAAAGAAATTGAAAAATACTTCCAGAAGTAAGATTTTAAAGTCTTATTTAGGTTAATTACTGAGGAAAATGTATTGGAAGGAGGCGATTTTTTAGCTGCCTCCTTTTTTATTTTCTTATATATGAATGTCATACAACACATTGATTTTTTAGACAGTCTTTTTTATTGATTATTATTCTTTTGCGTGGAAGTACCGATATATAATAGCTGTTTTGGCTTTACCTACAATCTTTTCTAATTCCTCTTTTTTTGCCAGTTTTATTTTTTCTATACTTTTAAAATGTTTTAGGAGAAATTCTGCACTTTTATTTCCTATACCTTTTATTGTAGTTAGTTCTGTTTTTATAAAATTTTTGCGTCTTTTTTGTCTATGAAAAGTTATACCGAAGCGATGTGCTTCGTCGCGGGCATATTGAATTATTTTTAGGGCTTCTGATGTTTTATCTATATAGTAGGCATATTTTTCGTTTGGTTTAAAAATTTCATCGGCTCTTTTGGCGATAGCTATTATGTCGATTTTTTCATTTAATGAGAGTGCTTCTAATGCTTTATATGCATAGCTTAACTGACCTTTGCCTCCGTCAATGATTATTAGATCTGGTAAGGGTTTATTTTCCTCTAATAGTCGTTTATAACGTCTATATACAACTTCATATATAGTAGCAAAATCGTCAATGCCTTTTACTGTTTTTATATTAAATTTTCTGTATTCGTTTTTTTGAGGTCGTCCAAATTTAAATACTACACAAGCTGATACTGGATTACTTCCTTGCAGATTTGAGTTATCAAAGCATTCTATATGTATAGGGGTTCTTTTTAGTTTCAGAAGGTTTTTCATTTCTTCTAATGCAATAATTTTATTTTTATTTGGATCAATGTTTAATCTTTCTTTTATTTTTTCGGCTTTAAAATATTGGAGATTTCTTTCGGAGAGTTCAAGCAATTTCTTTTTTTCTCCTTTCTGGGGAATAGTTATTTTTACACCTTTTAGATTTAAATTTATTTTGAAAGGAACTAAGATTTCGTTAGCATTAGTGATACCTTTTTGAATTTCGTTGCGGATGTGGAGTATTGCATGGGATAATATTTCTTCTTTTGTTTCGTGCAAGCGTTTTTTTATTTCAAGAGAATAAGCTCTTATTATCTTCCCTTCTACAATTTTTAAAAAGTTGATATACGCATATTTATCATCATCATTATAACTAAAAACTTCAATATTTTTAAGAGAAGGGTTAACTACCGCTGATTTATTTTGATATTTTTCCAGTAGTAATAGTTTGTTTTTCAGTTCGTCAGCTTTTTCAAATTCAAGTTGTTGTGCATATTCTTTCATTTGTTTTTTTACCATATTTATTACGGTAGAGGTTTTGCCTTTAAGAATTTTTTTTATTTCATCTACATTACGGTTGTAATGCTCTTTTGATTGGAGACCTACGCATGGCGCTTTGCAATTTCCTAAGTGATAGTCTAAACAAACTTTAAATTTTTCTTTTTTTATATTTTCATCTGTAAGTTTAAGTTTGCAAGAACGTATTTTATAGACTTTTTTAAATATTTTAAGTAAAAAGTTAGCGATATCTACTGATGTATAAGGACCATAGTATTCTGAACCATCTTTTACTAACTCACGCGTCAGTTCAATTCGTGGGAATGGTTCATTTTTAATTACTATCCAGGGATAACTTTTATCGTCTTTTAATTGAATGTTAAATTTGGGTTTATATTGTTTTATTAAAGTATTTTCCAATAAAAAGGCGTCGTTTTCTGTTTCTACAACTATAAATTTTATATCTGCTATATATTTTTTTAGCACTTGTGTTTTATAGTCTTGTGGAGTTTTAGTAAAATATGACATTACGCGTTTTCGTAGGTCTTTGGCTTTACCGATATATATAATTTTTTGATTTTCATCTAAAAACATATATACACCAGGATTATGAGGCAATTTAGAAGCTTTTATTTTGGCTTCCATTATAGTTGTTTTATGTGTTCTATTACAAATAGTCTTTGTTCCAAAGCTGCTTTATGAAATAGGAACCAGCAGGTGTTTCTTTTTATTCGGATTGATTTATCAGTGAACGAAGGAGGGTTAAGGATATCATTTTTCCAAAGTTTTTCATTATAAAAAAAGTTTATTTCTTTAAAAATTCTTTTAAAAAAATCTAATCTTTCATTTTCATCATGATTTATATAATTAACAGCTAACCAGAATTTTTCTTTAATATCATTCCATGAATTTTGACATTTATTGAATTTGCAAAGAATTTCAAAAAGGTGTTTCCCTGCTTTATAAAAAATTTGTGGATTATTTCTAAGTATTCTTTTATTGGGAGAGGAAGCTTTTACATAGGACCATATTAAAAAAGGAAGGTCGGGATAATCGTATGCTTGTGCATGTCCGATGGGGGGTAGTAAGCTATTTTTTATGCGTTCTATGGAGGTTATTTTTTTTAAAGTTTTTCCGTCGTAAATTTCAATTTTATCAATATTATTGTCTTTGTATGATAATATACCAGAAAAATCTTGGTGAGACCATGTATCCATATATGTATGCAGCGCGATTCCTAAACGGATTAAATTTTTTACAGAGCGTCGTTTTTGTAAAAATTTTAAGGCTCGGTTTACTAATATACGGGAAAAATTACTATTGGGTTTAGTAATATACGAATATTTTTTTTGGTTATTAAATGGTTCTGGTGGTATAAAATGAAATGGTATATATATTTTTTGTTGTACTTCTTTTTTAAAATCTTGAAAGAATTGAATGCCTTTATGGGCAGTACATATGGGGTCAAAGTATTTGCCATCAAAACGGATATCGCTCCAATTTAATTGTTTATAAAATTGAGGAATACGTAGAGGTTTGTGTTCTGTGGCGTCATCTACAAACTGAGAGGAATATGCTATTACTTGGGCTTCCTTAGGCGAGAAGCCTGCTTTTTCTGCTATTACTCTTACTGCTCCGTAGTGAAAGTCTTTTTGCATATTCAGATTTTTATTTTTTCCCACCTATTTTTTTTCAAAATCATTATTTCTGTATAACCAGCGTCTTTAAGACCTTTTACAGCATCTTCCCAAAAGATAGATAATTCTTCTATTTTATGTACATCTCCACTGATAGTAAAGGGAATTCCATAGTTGCGAGCCATTCTAACTATCCATAATGACGGCGCAAAATCCTCTATTAGTCTTTTATATTTGCTTCTACAATTTAGTTCTAATATTACACCACTTCGGGATACGCTTTCCAGTACATTTTTTATTAAACTTTTATACCAAGGTTTGTCTGGATTAAAAAATCTATCTGAATGATTAAATTTTTCTATAAGGTTGATATGGGCGACTATATCTGGTCGGTCTTTTTCTAACATCTTTATAACATTATTGTAGTATTCCTCAACCATTTGTTCAATATTGCAACCGAATACTCTATTTAATCCATCTGTAAATACTTCCATAGATTTATCAATATTAAATGGACGGCCTTCCAATTCATCCGGCAAATAATGAACACCTCCGATTGTGTAGTCTAATCCTAAGTGTTTGAAATTTGAGATATGTTGGATATTTTCAATGAAGTCTATTTCCATTCCTATATAAAAATCTAATTTGTCAGAGAACTTTCGTTTTAACTTGTTCATTTCTTTTATGTAGTTATATAATCGTTCGTATTTCATATTCCATTCTGATTGGAAGGGGACAGGTGAATGGTCGGAAATTCCGAAGCTTGTATATCCGTTTTCAATAGCTTTTATAAGTAGTTCATCTGCTTTATTTGAACCATCACTATAAGTTGTATGACTATGATAATTGATTTTCATTATATTTAGTTTTGTTTTTTTTCTAAAAAGGTTTTTACTATCAATCTGTAAAAATATAAAAATTATAATTTTTTTTGGCCTTTTGGAGTATCAATTATTATAGCCACGGGTAGTGTATCGCGATTGTGATATATAAAATTTGTAATGACTTTTCCTTTTGTTATTACTATTTGATTTTTTATCCAGAATTTTTTATGACTAATAATGGGAATTACATATTCTCCTTCTCGTAAATATATTACATTGATGTCATTATACGAAACAGAGGCTTCTGCGATGCCTTTTATTTTTACTGTTTGTCCATTATAAATTTTGGGATTTGTTGCTATTGATTTTAGTGAAACGTAGCAAGAACTAAAAACAATTATTATAAATATTGCTATTGCAACTCTATGCATATTTTGTTTTTATCAAAACGTTTATTGTAAATTTAAAAGTATATGATTTTAGGAGATAGAAGTTATAATAACTTTAAAATTTAGATTAGTTATAAATTTGTTTTTATTGAATAACTGATTATTTTTGCAATAGTAAAAATTTTTAAAATGAAAAAGTCAAAAGATAAAGTAGAAAGAACTTTTGGTATTCCTATAAAAAATTACAGGTTTATAATTATAGGGGCAATAGTTATTTTTATAGGGTATTTACTAATGATAGGCGGTGCAAGTAAAGATCCAAATGTATTTAGTACAGCTATTTTTAGTTTTCGTAGAATTGTTCTTTCTCCAATAGTTATTCTATTAGGTTTTGGTATAGAAATTTATGCCATTATGCATAAACCTCATGAAAATCAGGATAAAGAAATTCAAAATCAGGATAAAAAAGCATAAATTATTTTTTTCTAATAATCATAATTCCATCTCTGATAGGAAGCGTTAAAAGTTCTATATTTTTTAGTTTCCTTACATTTTCATTAAATTTTATTACTCCTTTTGTATAGTAGTCATTTTGAGGAATATTTTTTTCAAAAACTTTTCCATTCCAGAATATATTATCTACTAAAATAATTCCGTTTTTGTTCATTTTAGGGAAAATTTTTACAAAGTAGTCCCAATAATACCGTTTGTCTGCATCAATAAATGCTAGATCTATATTGTTTATGTTTGTTTTATCCAGAAATAATAGAGCGTCGTCAAAAATTACTTGCACTTTTTTTTCTAAATTTGCTAATTTTAGATATTTGAATATGATAGGAGCCAGTTCATCATTTTTTTCTATTGTAATTAATTTTCCATTTTCTTGTAAACCTTTTGATAAGCATATAGCAGAGTAACCTGTAAAAGTTCCGATTTCTAATATTAGTTTAGGCTTTTTTAATATGCTTATAAATTGTAGTAGTTTTCCTTGTAGATGTCCAGATATCATTCTGGGCATAATCGTTTTTAAGTATGTTTCTCTACGGAGTTGGCGAAGTATTTCATCTTCTTCACTTGTTAAATATTCTGAGTATTGAAAAATAGTTTTCATATTACGGTATAAATTTTGTTAACTTTGATTTGAACCATATTTAAATATAATAATTATGACACAGTCAACAGATCCCAAGGAGTTAATATACAAAATAAATAAATTGCTGAAAGAGAATCAAGATTTAAAATTACAACTGAATAAATTGCAAAAAAATAAGGAGAAATTAGAAAAGAAAATTGAGCAATTGGAAAATATAATTGCTCAGATACCCCAAGACGTTTTACCTAAGGGCGTAAATGTAAGTATTGGCGAGAAGAAGCTTAAATTTAAGATGGTTACAGTTCTTTTTATAGATATTCACGGGTTTAAAAAAATTGCGCAATCATCTGATAATGTGAAAGAAGTTATAGATGAACTAGATCAAATATTTTTCCATTTTAATTCAATAGCCAAAAAATATAAATTACAAATTATAAAGACGATAGGTGATACATTTATGGCGGCTGGTGGAGTGCCGGTTAAAAATAGCACAAATCCCATAGATGTAGTATTGGCAGCATTGGAGATGGCAGCTTATGTGCGAGATTTACGAGAGGAATATAAAAAGAAAAATAAAGAGTTTTGGGAGCTCAGAATAGGAATAAATACAGGTTCTGTGAAGGCACAAGCTTATGGAAAACGTAAACTTTCTTATGATATTAAAGGAGAGACAGTGAATATAGCAACTCGTATGGCTTTAACAAGTGATATCGGTAAAGTAAATATATCGGCGAATACCTTTGTTTTAGTAAATGAATATTTTGAATTTACTTATAATGGTACAATTCCGGTAAAATATGAAGGTGATTTAGATATGTATTATGTCGAAAGATTGAAGCCAGAGCTTTCTGCTGATGAACGGGGATTAAAACCTAATCATACTTTTCAAGTTAAATATGCATTACGTCAATTTGCTGATTTGCAGGAAGTTATTTTGGATAAATTGGAAAAAGAATTACCTCCCTATCTTTATTATCATAATTATAAGCATACTATTGATGTTATAAATCAAGCTGAACTGATAGGATATGGCGAAGGTGTTAGCGATGAAGAAATATTATTATTGAAAACAGCAGCATTATTCCATGATGCAGGGCATATAATTTCATATCAAGACCATGAGTATTATGGTTGTCAGATAGCAAAGGAATATTTGCCAAAATATAATTATACACCTGAACAGATTGAGAAGGTTTGTGAATTAATAATGGCTACAAAATTACCTCCTAACCCAAAGAACTTATTAGAGAAAATTATGTGTGATGCTGATCTCGATTATTTAGGCAGAGAGGATTTTATTCCTGTATCAAACACTTTATATGAGGAGCTGAAAGCTCAGGGTAAAATAAAATCTTTAAATGAATGGAATAAATTACAGGTAAAATTTTTAACCGGTCATCAGTATTTTACGAAAACAGCTAATAAATTACGGGAGGTAAATAAAGAAAAACAAATCGAACGTATTAAGAGTTTGATAAAATGGGAAAGTGAGGAAGAAAGACTAAAATTTGAAGAAGAACTTAAAGAGATTCAAAGAAAATTAGAGGAGAGACGTAAAAAAATGGAAGAAGAGGAAAAACAAAAAGAGAGTAGCGAGAATACTGAGAATGTAAATGAAGACAAGGATGAAACTATTGTTAAATCTGAGAATGCAACTGAGCGTACGCATGTATAGTGAAAAAGTAAAGAGTATGTTCCAAAAGTCGAGGATGTTTTAAATTTCTCTTTGTGATAAAGAGAAATAATAGATGAAAACATAAGAAAATAGACAAAGGGTGTGTCCAAAAAGTCAAGGACATTATATATTTTTATGACATTTAGAAAGAATTTTTGTGGAGAGAGAGCATAAGACGAAAAATTATAAGAAAATAAAAAAGGAGGCGACTTTTTAGACGCCCCTTTTATTGATATTATATTAAGGTTCTAATCTGCCGTAATATCGTGGGAATGGCACTACTTCTCTTATATGTTTAGTTTTTGTAATCCATGCTACAAATCGTTCTAAACCTAATCCAAATCCGGAATGAGGTACTGAACCGTATTTTCTTAAATCTAAATACCAGTTGAATAATTCCATAGGCAGATTATGTTCTTTTATGCGTTCTATTAAACGATTTAGGTCTGTTTCTCTTTCACTTCCACCAACAATTTCTCCATATCCTTCTGGTGCTAAGACATCTACACCTTTTACCAAGTTAGGATTATCTTCTACTTCTTTCATATAAAAAGCCTTTATTGCTTTGGGCCAGTTATATACCATAATTGGCAGGTCAAATAGCTGTGTTAATACTGTTTCGTCAGCACCTCCGAAGTCGTCGCCGTAAGGAAAGTTTTGTACAGATTCGAGCCATTCTGGAATATGCCTTAGGCGTTCTTGATATAATTTAACTTGGTGTTTTAATGTATCTACCTTATTTTGTATAAAATTACGTTTTCCTTTTTTTAGTGAAGGATCTTTTAATATTTTTTCTCTTTCGGCAATTTCTTTTTCTGCTTGTTTTATTTTTTCTTGAATATCTGCTATTTCCTCTTTGAGCATTTCTATCGATGTTTTACCGTTTATTGCTTTTTTACCATGTAAAATTTCTACTGCTTCATCGTATGTTATTCTGGGGAATTTTTCTTTGATAGTTTTTTCTAATATGGTTGTATCTCGTTCTAATATTTGTAGTTCTTCTTTGCTATTTTCAAGCACATCTTTAATTACGTATTTTATAAACTTTTCTATTAAATCCATATTCATATCATTATCATAAAAAGCCATCTCAGGTTCAATCATCCAAAATTCAGATAGATGTCTACGGGTCTTTGATTTTTCTGCTCTAAATGTAGGACCAAATGTATATATTTTACCAAAAGCCAGAGCCATAGCTTCACCATAAAGCTGTCCTGTTTGTGCTAAATATGCTTCGCGGTCGTAATAGTCAACTTTGAATAGTGTTGTAGTTCCTTCTGCTGCATTAGGTGTTAGTATTGGGGTATCTGCTTTTAAAAAGCCTTCTTTTTGGAAAAATTTATGGATGGCAAAAGTGATATTATTTCGGATTTTCATTATTGCCCAAAATCTGCGGCTTCTTAATGTTAGATGTCGATTATCTAATAAGAACTCTGGTCCATGTGGTTTATTTCCTATTGGGTAGTTTTCTGTTCTGTGTATTACTTTAATATCTTTAACATGCACTTCTACTCCGCCCATTTGCTTATGGTCTTCTATTACAGTTCCTTTTACTTCTATTGATGATTCAAGAGGGAGGTGGTGTGCTATTTTATAGACTTCTTCTCCAGCATAATTTATGTCTACTACTAATTGTACAAAGCCTGTTCCGTCTCTAAATACTATGAATTCAATCCCTTTGCTACTACGTCTGTTAGCTGACCAGCCTTTTAAAATGACTTCTTTACCAATAAAGTTTTTTAATTCTGAGATGTATGTCATAGTTAAAAAATTTTAAACTGTTGCTAAAATATAAATAAAGCAATAATTTACCAAAAAAAACGATTTATGAAACAGATAATCTTATTTTTATACTTCTTTGGGCTTTCTATATTTTTATATCCTCAGAATAGTTATTTATCTTATATAAAAAAGCAGTATTTAAAATATAGCGAAAAAAATTTTTTCCAAGTGCTTTATTTGCATACGGATAAAACTTTTTATTATGCTAAGGAAAGAATTTGGTTTAAAGCGTATTTATTTAATGCGAAGAATAATACTCTTGATACTTCAAGTAAGGTTTTATTTGTTGAACTTATATCACCTGAGAATAAAATAGTTAAAGTTAAGATTTTAAGATTGTTTAAAGGTTTGACCGTAGGCGATTTTTACATCTCAGATACTTTTCAAACTGGTTTTTATCAGCTGCGTGCTTATACGAATGTAATGCGTAATTATATGCCAGATTTCTTTTTTACAAAAACTCTTTTTATAAAAACTTCAAATAATACTATATCATACCAATATTGGAAAAAAATTAAGCATATTCGTCGTAAATTAAAAAAAGTATATCTTGATATTTATCCTATGGGTACGGGAATTATTTCTAATGCTCATAATGTTTTATTGATACGTGCTTATGATTATTTGGGTAATCCTGTTCAAATTCATGGTGTTTTGTTAAAAAACAAAAATTTAGAGGATTCTTTGCATTGTATTTACAAGGGTTTTTACAAAGTTTCTTTTTGGGCTGATAAAAAAAGCAAGTATAAGATAAAATATTTTTATCGCAATAAAAAATACACTTATAAGATTAAGAAAATTTTCAGTAAGGGCTTTATATATAATTTTTTTGATAATGATACTGCCTTTGTATTCAATATAATAAGAACGGGATTTTTAACTGATGATATAAATGCCAAAAAAATTTATGTTATTGGTGAAAGTAATGGCAGAATTTATTTTTTAAATACATATTTTGTAAAAGACAGTGTTCAAATATCTGTATTAAAACGAAATTTGCCTCAGGGACTTACAGATTTTTCATTTTTTGATGCTGAATATAATTTGTTGTTTAATCGATATGTTTATATTACTCCTAAAACTAAGGTAAATTTAAAAATATATACTCGGAGAGATAAAAATGATATTGATATAGAATTAGAAACAGAAAAAAATGTTCAAGCTAATGTGTCTATGGCAATTGTCTCTCCCAATGTTATTGAGGAAAATATCGTTAATTATTATTATTTGCGTTCTTTATTACCTTATCCGTTTATTGGAAACTTAAAAGCAAAAGTTCTAAATGAAATTTTGCCATTGTTTCAAATACGAAAATATCAGTGGCAAAATATTTTAACATCGGGCAAGATTCCTGAACCTGTATATAATTATAAAAAACATTTGACTTTAAGCGGCTATTTGGCAAATATTTTCAAAGGTTTACCAGCTAAGGGTGCTATTGTAAAACTAATAATAACTAATCAGTATAATGATGTATATCAGACTAAAACTGATAATAAGGGACGTTTTTCTTTCAATCTGGATTATCAAGATACTGTTCCTTTTTTAATAAAATCTTTGAATAAAAATGGTCGGAATACAACTATTGTATTTTTAGATTCTTATGATACGAATAACGTTTCGTTTAATTCTGTAATTGATCCATTCATTTATAACAATAAAAATGTAAAAATTGTTAAGCCTAAGG
Source organism: uncultured Bacteroidales bacterium (assembly GCA_964637235.1). Classification (GTDB taxonomy): domain Bacteria; phylum Bacteroidota; class Bacteroidia; order Bacteroidales; family S143-33; genus CAZWVR01. The sequence continues at coordinate 28,648 of CAZWVR010000022.1, forward strand.
AATATAGAACATCTTTGGGCACTTTACATAAACATGTTGATCAAGTAATTTATAATGATGAAATAAAAACTGCGGGATACACAAATATATTGGATTTTCTAAAAGGTAGAGTTGTTGGATATAATATAAATAATAACCAAGTTCATTTTAGAGGTTATCATTCTTTTAATTTGTCAAGTGAGCCTTTATATCTTATTGATAATGTACCAGTTGACGCTTC
>CAZWVR010000023.1:0-27084 GCA_964637235.1 uncultured Bacteroidales bacterium
GAAGGGCTTTCAGAATACGTAAACGTTTCAATCACGTTACTGTTATATTAGATACTAAGGATACTAAATAATTAAAATAAAAAAATGGGACAAAAGGTTAATCCAATAAGCAACAGATTAGGTTTTATCAGAGGTTGGGAAGCCAATTGGTTTGGCGGCAAAAACTACTCTGACGCCCTTTTGGAAGATATGAAAATAAGAAACTATTTGAAAATTAGATTGGCTAATGCTAATATATCCCGAATTTTTATTGAACGCGTAAATAAAATAATAACTATTACTATTAAAGCCGCTCGACCTGGTCTTATAATAGGACGAGGCGGTAAAGCCGTAGATCAACTTCGTGAGGAACTTAAAAAAATTACAGATAATAAAGACGTACAGATAAATATTGACGAAGTTAAAAGCCCTGAAACAGACGCTGTTATCGTAGCTAACGATATTGCTAAAAAAATTGAAGCAAGAGTTGCATATAGACGGGCTGTTAAGCAAGCTATTTCTACTGCTATGAGATTTGGTGCTCAGGGTATTAAAGTACAAGTCTCAGGCCGCCTCAATGGCGTAGAAATGGCTCGTAGTGAATTTTATAAAGAAGGACGAATTCCATTGCATACTTTCAGAGCCGATATTGATTATGCTTTTACAGAAGCTCATACAAAAGTAGGTCGTATCGGCGTTAAAGTATGGATATTTAAAGGTGAAATATACGGTAAGCCAGATCTTTGGCCTACTACTGAAAAGAAAAAGAAAAAAACAGTAGCAAGAAAAAGCGCAAAATCTTATAGAAGACGTAGAAAATAATTTAAAAAAAATTAAAAATGGCTCTACTACAACCTAAAAAACTTAAATACAGAAAGCAGCAGAAAGGCCGCATGAAAGGTATATCTCATAGAGGATATGAGATTGCTTTCGGCTCTTTTGCAATTAAATCTTTGGAAACTAAATGGATCACTGCCCGACAAATAGAAGCCGCAAGACAAGCGGTTACCAGACATTTTAAACGTCAAGGGAAAATATGGATACGTATTTTCCCAGATAAACCTATTACTAAAAAGCCTGCTGAAGTCCGTATGGGTAAAGGTAAAGGCGATATTCATGCTTATGTAGCTCGTGTCACCCCCGGTCGTATCCTGTTTGAAGCTGAGGGTGTCCCTCTGGAAGTCGCTAAGGAAGGTCTTAGATTAGCGGCTCAAAAATTGCCTGTTAAAACTAAATTTGTTGTCCGTAGAGATTATGTAGAATAAAAAATTTTTCTGCTATGAAAAATGCTGAAATAAGAGAAATGGCAACAGACGACTTGAAGGAACTTATTGTAGAAGAAAAAGAACGATATTGGAGAATGAAAATGGCTCATGCCGTTTCTCCGCTTGAAAGACCACATCAACTTAAAGAAAAAAGACGTTATATAGCTCGTCTGTTAACTGAATTAAGACGAAGAGAACTGGAACAAAATCCTAAATTGAGGAAAGTAAAAAGAAATAAAAGAAAATTATCAAAAAAAAATCGTAAATGAGCAATAATATGGAAAATAAAAGAAAGTTAAGAAAGCAAAAAATAGGTATAGTCGTGAACGATAGTATGGATAAGACTATTAAAGTGGAAGTAAGAAGAAGAATGCGACATCCAATATACGGTAAATTTATTGAAAAACGAAAAAATTATCTTGTTCACGACGAAAATAATGAAGCTAAATTGGGCGATAAAGTTAGAATTATGGAATGTCGCCCTATTAGTAAATTAAAACGTTGGAGACTTGTTAAAATAATTGAAAGAGCTAAGTAACTATGATACAAAGAGAAACTATACTTAAAGTTGCTGACAACAGCGGCGCCAAGGTCGTCAAATGTATAGGTATCCTTGGCGGTACAAGAAAAAAATATGCAACTATTGGCGATACCATCGTCGTTAGTGTGCGCGAGGCTTTGCCCGGCACACAGGTTAAGAAAAAAATGATATCTAAAGCTGTTGTCGTTAGGACAAAAAAAGAAATTCGTCGGCAAGATGGCTCTTATATCCGTTTTGACGATAATGCCGTCGTTTTGATAAATAATGCCGGCGAACTGAGAGGTACACGTATCTTTGGACCTATTCCTCGTGAATTGAGGAAGGTTAATATGAAAATTATTTCTTTGGCACCCGAGGTATTATAAATTCTTAATTTTTGAGCTATGGGAATGAGAAAATTTCATATAAAAAAAGGTGATTTGGTATATGTAAATGCCGGTGAATATAAAGGTTCTACTGGAAGAGTGCTTAAAGTCCTCAGAAAAAAAGAAAAAGCTATTGTTGAAGGCGTTAATATTGTATATAGACATAAGAAACCTACACAAGAAGGAGCAGCTTCTAATATCGTTAAAATGGAAGCCCCTATACATATTTCTAATTTGCAGCCTGTTTGTCCAGAAACAGGCAAACCTACAAGAGTGGGGCGCAGAAGAGTCGACGATAAAGGTAATCCTATTGATATTAACAGTAAAGGAGGTAAACTAATTCGTTATTCAAAAAAATCACCAAAAAAAGTGGAGATTAAGTGATGGAACGCACTAAATACATACCCAATTATAAGAAACACTATCAGGAAAAAGTGGTGCCTGCTTTAATGAAAAAGTTTAATTATAAGTCTGTTATGCAGGTACCTAAAATTGAGAAAATAGTTCTCAATATGGGATTGGGTAAGGCTATTGAGGATAAAAAACTTATTGAAGTTGGCGTAGAGGAACTCACTCTTATTGCGGGACAAAGAGCTGTCCCAACTTATTCTAAGCGTGATATTAACCAGTTTAAATTAAGACGTGGCAAACCAATAGGCGTTAAAGTTACTTTGAGAGGCGATAGAATGTATGAGTTTTTTGAAAGATTGATTCGTGTGGCTGTCCCAAGAATTAAGGACTTTAATGGATTGCCTACTAAATTTGACGGTAGAGGAAATTATACATTTGGTGTAGATGAACAAACTATTTTCCCTGAAATTGATTTGGAAAAAGTCTATAAGACAGTAGGTATGAATATTACATTTGTTACTACTGCAAAAACTGATGAGGAGGCTTATCACCTTCTCAAAGAATTCGGTTTCCCTTTTAAAAAAGAAAATAAATAAAAATCTATTGATATGGCAAAAGAATCAATGAAAGCCCGTAATAGGAAAAGAAAAATACTTATTGATAAATATGCCGAGAAAAGAGCCGAACTGAAAAAGAGAGTTAAGCAAGGAGATATGGAAGCTATGCTTTTACTCCAAAAATTACCCCGTAATTCTTCACCGGTGAGATATAGAAATAGATGTAATATTAGTGGACGTCCAAGAGGATATATTCGTCAGTTCGGTATTAATAGAATTGAATTTAGATTTATGGCAGAAGCGGGCTTAATTCCCGGTATTAAAAAAGCTAGTTGGTAATTAAAAAAATTTTGGTTATGTATTCAGATCCGATTGCAGATTATTTAACAAGAATAAGAAATGCTATTAAGGCGGGTCATAAAGTTGTGGAAATCCCCGCCTCTAAAATGAAAAAGGAAATTACAAAAATACTCTTTGATAAAGGCTATATATTGAGCTATAAATTTGAGGATAAAAAACCTCAAGAAGTTATAAAAATAGCACTTAAGTATCATCCGATTACGAAAGCTCCCGCCATTCGTGAGTTGAAACGAATAAGTAAACCGGGACTTAGAAAATATGTGAAAGCTGAGGAATTGCCCAGAGTGAAAAATGGTTTAGGTATCGCAATAATTTCGACATCTAAGGGCGTTATGACCGATAAAGAAGCAAGAGCTCAAAAAATTGGCGGTGAAGTTATCTGTTATGTATTTTAATTCAAAATTTAAAAAAAATGTCACGAATAGGAAAATTACCAATACCCATTCCTGATGGAGTACAGGTATCAATATCAAAGGATAACATTGTTACTGTAAAGGGTAAATTGGGTGAACTGAGCCAGAAAGTTGATCCTGATATTAAAGTGGAAATAAAAGATAATAAAATTGTATTGACAAGACCTTCTGATCAGAAACGTCATAAAGCAATGCATGGCTTATACCGTGCTTTAATAAATAATATGGTCAAAGGCGTTTCTGAAGGCTTTGAAGTTAAAATGGAATTGAATGGTGTAGGATATAAAGCTTCTATTGATGGTCAATATTTGGATATGTCTTTAGGTTTTTCTCATAATATATTGTTTGAATTGCCTCCTGAAATAAAAGGAGAAGTCGAACAGAAAAAAAGACAAAATCCTATATTGACCCTGCGTTCTCATGATAAGCAGCTTCTGGGACAGGTTGCAGCTAAGATACGTTCTTATCGTAAACCAGAACCTTATAAAGGTAAAGGTATTCGCTTTGTTGGTGAACAAATTAGACGTAAAGAAGGCAAGAAAGCTGCTTCTTAATTAAAAACTAAAAACCTGAAAAAATGGCTCTAACTAAGTTGGAAAGACGTGCAAGAATAAAGAAAAGAATAAGAAAAAAATTATTCGGTACTGCCGAAAGACCACGTATTTCTGTATTCAGAAGTAATAAACATATATATGCTCAAATTATAGACGACGATTTGGGACATACTTTGGTCTCTGCTTCTACTCTGGAAATTCCCCAAGAGGAACTTAAAAATAAAACTAAGGTAGAACAAGCTGAACTTGTAGGAAAACTCTTGGCTGATAAAGCTTTGAAAAAAAGTATTCGTACTGTTGTTTTTGATAGAAGTGGCTATAAATATCACGGTCGTGTGAAAGCATTAGCAGAAGGAGCTCGTAAAGGTGGTCTAATTTTCTAAAAATTATAATTATGGGAAGACAATTAAGAATACCAAATACTATAAGAGTTAGACCAAGCGAAGTAAATTTGGAAGATTTAAAAGATCGCTTGGTGGAAATACGGAGAGTTACAAAAGTTACTAAGGGTGGACGTGCTTTTAGTTTTTCTGCCCTAGTAGTTGTAGGAGATGGTAATGGTATTGTGGGTTTCGGACACGGTAAAGCAAAAGAAGTTATCGCCGCAATATCAAAAGCCGTTGAAAAAGCTAAAAAAGATTTAATAAGAGTGCCTATTATTAACGGAACAATTCCTCATGAACAGTATGGGAAATATGGGGCTGCCCGTGTTTTGATAAAACCGGCTGCTCCTGGTGCAGGTGTTAAAGCTGGTGGTGTAATGCGTGCAGTATTAGAAAGTGCTGGTTATACAGATATTATTGCTAAGTCATTGGGGTCTTCTAATCCTCATAATATTGTTAAAGCAACTTTTGAAGCTTTGGCTAATCTTAGAGATGCTTATACTGTTGCATACGAGAGAGGTATTCCTCTGGAAAAAGTGTTTAACGGTTAAATTTTAAAAAAATGGAAAAAATCAGAGTTACTTTGGTACGTAGTACTATTGGTGCTAATAAAAGACATAAGAGGACAGTTAAAGCTTTGGGCCTTCGTAAATTAAATTCATACAGAGATCATAATGCTACTCCTCAGATATTAGGTATGGTAAAAAAAGTAGCACATCTTGTTAAAGTTGAAAAAATTAAAAATTAACGGGTATGGATCTAAGTAGTTTAAAACCCGCTAAAGGTTCTGTTAAAAACAGAAAAAGATTAGGACGCGGACAGGGTAGTGGATACGGCGGAACTTCCACTCGTGGGCATAAAGGTCATAAGTCCCGTTCCGGATATAAACGTAAAATCGGTTTTGAAGGAGGTCAAATGCCTCTTATTCGCCGTATTCCTAAATTCGGATTTAAAAATAGAAATAAAGTACAATATAAACCTATAAATCTTTGGCTTTTGCAGAAAATAGCTGAAACTAAAAATGTTAATAAGATAGATCCACAGGTATTGAAAGAGGCTGGGGTAATATCTAAAAATGATAAAGTTAAAATTTTAGGTGATGGACAATTAACTGCTACTCTTGAAGTTCATGCTCATGCTTTTTCTAAATCAGCTATTGATGCAATAGAAGCAAATAAAGGTAAAGTTGTTGTACTTAAATAATTGATTGTATTAACTAATTGATTATGAAACAGTTAATTGAAGTATTAAAAACCATTTTTAAAATTGAGGACCTGAGGAATAAAATTTTTATAACCTTAGGTTTTATTTTGGTATACAGATTCGGGGCTCATGTAGTTTTACCAGGGTTAGATCCTATGCAATTGTCAGCCTTACAGAAGCAAGCAAGTACAGGTATAATGAGCTTATTAAATATGTTTTCCGGCGGTGCTTTCGGTAAGGCTTCTATATTTGCATTAGGAATTATGCCCTATATTTCTGCTTCAATTGTTATGCAGCTTTTGGCAATAGCTATTCCATATTTCCAAAAGCTTCAAATGGAAGGTGAAAGCGGTAGAAAGAAAATTACCCAGATGACAAGATATTTGACTATTTTAATTTTATTAGTTCAAGCCCCGGCTTATTTAGCTAATTTACATTATCAGTTGCCTTCAACAGCTTTCTTAGTTCAAGGTTGGAAATTTGATATACCATCTGTAATTTTACTTACCGCCGGTACCATATTTGTGATGTGGTTAGGTGAAAGAATTACCGATAAAGGGGTGGGCAATGGTATCTCTTTACTTATTATGATAGGAATTATTGCCCGATTGCCTGCTGCTATATCTTATGAGTTCGGTGCAAGATTAGAGCCTGCTGGCGGTGGTTTAATTGCTTTCTTAGTTGAGCTTATTATTCTATTCTTTGTATTCATTGCTGCTATTGCATTAGTTCAGGCTGTTAGAAAAGTTCCTGTTCAGTATGCTAAAAGAATTATAGGCAATAAGCAATATATGGGTGCTCGTCAGTATATTCCTTTGAAAGTAAATGCAGCTGGCGTTATGCCCATTATTTTCGCTCAGGCTTTGATGTTTTTCCCTGCTTTATTTATAAATAGTAAAAGTGAATTTCTTAGAAATTTTGCAATAACTTTCAGCGATATTACTGGATTTTGGTATAATTTCGTTTACTTCTTGTTAATTATTGCATTTACTTATTTTTATACTGCTATTACTATAAATCCTCACCAAATGGCTGAGGAGATTAGGCGTAATAATGGATTGATTCCGGGTGTCAAACCTGGTAAACCTACTGAGGAATATTTGGATAGTATTCTTTCAAAAGTGACTTTACCAGGTTCAATATTTTTAGGAATTATTGCTATATTACCTGCATTTGCAATTATGGCAGGAGTAAATACTAAGTTCGCTTATTTTTATGGTGGTACTTCTTTGTTAATCTTAGTTGGAGTTATTTTAGATACATTGCAGCAGATTGAAAGTCATCTGTTAATGAGAAATTATGATGGTTTTATGAAAGGTAGCAGACTTAAAGGACGTTCTTTTTCTACTATTTAAATAATTAACGATGATTAAATATAAGTCAGATGCTGAGATAGAATTGATGCGGGAAAGTAATATTTTATTGGGAAAGCTTCATGCAGAAGTTGCTCGTCATATAAAGCCGGGTATAAAAACCATAGAATTAGATAAAATAGCAGAAGAATTTATTAGAGACAATGGAGCTATTCCCGCTTTTTTAAATTATCGAGGATATCCTAATGTTCTTTGTGTATCTGTTAATGATGTGGTAATCCATGGAATACCATCTGATTATGAAATAAAAGAGGGCGATATTGTTTCTATTGATAGTGGTGTTATTTTGAATGGTTATTATAGTGATTCTGCTTTTACATATGCCGTTGGAGAAGTAACTGCTGAAATATGGAATTTACTTGTTGCTACTAAGGAAGCATTATATTTGGGCATTGAACAAGCTAAGGCTGGTAATAGAATTGGAGATATCGGATATGCAATACAAACGCATGTAGAAAAATATGGTTTTTCTGTCGTTAAAGAAATGACAGGCCATGGTATTGGAAAAAATTTGCACGAAGATCCTTATGTGCCTAATTATGGGAGAAGGGGAACTGGTAAGAAAATTAAACCCGGGCTTACTATTGCAATTGAACCAATGGTAAATATGGGACGCTCAGATATATATATTGAAAAGGATGGTTGGACTGTGAAAACTATTGACGGAAAGCCCTCTGCTCATTATGAATTATCAATAGCAGTTAGAAAGGATAAAGTAGATGTACTTTCTACTTTTGAATTTATTCATAAAGTTCTTGACGAAAATCCTTATATAACTGCACCAAAATTTTAAATATATGCCTAAAATTAAACCTATTACAAAAGAAGGAGTTGTTGTTGAGGCATTGCCTAATACACAATTTAAAGTTAAATTAGATAATGGTAAGATAATTCTATGCCATATTGCCGGTAAAATGAAAATGCATTTTATTCGCATTTTGCCTGGCGATAAAGTAAGGGTGGAAATTACACCTTATGATTTAGAAAAAGGACGTATTGTATATCGTTATAAATCATAAAAAATACAGAAATGAAAGTAAAAGCTTCAATCAAGAAACGGTCTCCGGAGTGTAAAATAGTAAGACGTAAGGGGCGTCTTTACGTGATTAACAAAAAAAATCCCCGTTATAAACAAAGACAAGGATAAATTTTGAAAAACGGAATTTTTTATTATCTTTGCAGTCCGTTTAAATAACTAAATAATAAACAGTAAAATATGGCACGTATTGTCGGTATTGATTTACCAAAAAATAAACGTGGAGATATTGCTCTGACATATATTTACGGTATAGGAAGAAGCAGAGCAAAAGAGATTCTACAAAAAGCAGGTGTTGACGGTAACATAAAAGTTAAAGATTGGACAGATGAGCATGTTGCAAAAATTAGAAAGATTATTAATGAGGAATATACAGTAGAAGGAGCATTGCGTGTAAAAGTCAAAATGGATATAGAACGTTTAATATCCATCAATTGCTATCGTGGTATTCGCCACAGGATAGGATTACCTGTACGTGGGCAAAGAACTCGTACTAATGCCAGAACTCGTAAGGGTAAAAGAAAGACTGTTGCTAATAAGAAAAAAGCACCAAGAAAGTAAACTAAAAATTCATTACGATGGCAAAGAAAAGCAAATCAAAAACAACAAAGCGTAAGAAAAAAGTTACTATTGAACCCATAGGTCAAGCCCATATTCATTCATCGTTTAATAATATTATCATAACAATGACAAATGCCAATGGGCAGCCTATTACTTGGTCGTCTGCTGGTAAAATGGGCTTTCGTGGTTCAAAGAAAAATACTCCGTATGCCGCGCAGGTAGCTGCACAGAACTGTGCGCAAGAGGCATATAATTTGGGTTTAAGAAAAGTTAAAGTTTTTGTTAAAGGACCAGGCAACGGCAGAGAAGCTGCCATAAGAGCAATAGCTCAAGCCGGTATTGAAATAACTGAAATTGTGGACGTTACACCTATCCCTCATAATGGTTGCCGTCCACCTAAACGTAGAAGAGTATAAAACACAAAACTAAAAAGAATGGCTAAATATATAGGACCAAAAACAAAAATAGCAAGGCGTTTCCGTGAGCCTATTTTCGGACCTGATAAATATTTTGAAAGAAGAAAGTATCCTCCCGGACAACACGGAAAAATGAGGCTAAAGAAAAAGCCTTCCGTATATGGTATGCAGCTTAATGAAAAACAAAAAGCTAAATATATATACGGAGTATTGGAAAGACAATTTAGAAATACATTCAAAAGAGCTAATAGAGCTAAGGGCGTAACTGGTGAAGTTTTGCTACAATTACTGGAATCTCGCTTGGATAATGTCGTTTATAGGTTAGGTATTGCTCCTACTCGTGCTGCTGCAAGGCAACTGGTTAATCATAAGCATATATTGGTAAATGGAGTAGTTACAAATATACCTTCTTATACTGTTAAGGAAGGCGATATTATTTCTGTAAGAGAAAAATCTAAAAGTCTGGAAGTAATTAAAAATTCTTTACAGAATTCAAAAGTCAGAAAATATCCTTGGTTGGAGTGGGATAACTCTTTAATGCAGGGTAAATTTCTTTACAGACCAAAATTAGAGGAAATTCCTGAAAAAATTAATGTTCAACTTATTGTTGAACTTTATTCTAAATAAAAATTGTTGTTTTTTTAACAACAAAAACTATTACAATTTATGGCTATTTTGGATTTTCAAAAACCTAATAATGTTATAATGCTCCAAGAGGACGATAATTATGGTAAATTTGAATTTCGTCCTTTGGAGCCGGGTTATGGTGTAACTATTGGAAATGCTTTAAGACGAGTTCTTCTGTCATCTTTGGAAGGATATGCTATAACTAAAATTCGTATTGAGGGTGTTGATCATGAATTTTCAACTATTGAAGGCGTTAAGGAGGATGTAGTTGAAATTATTTTGAACTTAAAACAAATACGTTTTAAAAAGCGTGAAAATTCTGAGGAAACAGAAGAACAAGTTAGATTAACTATATCTGGGCAGGAACAATTCAAAGCTGGCGATATTGATAAAGCTTTGACTTTTTTTGAAGTTTTAAACAAAGATTTGGTCATTTGTAATTTGGATCCTTCTGTTGAATTACAGATGGAATTAGTCATTGAAAAAGGTAGAGGGTATGTACCAGCAGAGTTAAATGAGTCTCCGGATATGCCTATTGGAACTATTGCTATTGATTCTATATTTACACCCATAAAAAATGTTAAATATAGTGTTGAGAATTATCGCGTTGAACAAAAAACAGATTATGAAAAGTTGATTATTGAAATCACTACTGATGGTTCTATTTCTGCTAAGGAAGCGTTGAAAGAAGCTGCTCAGATATTAATTTATCATTTTTCTTTGTTTTCAGATAAAAAAATAACTGTTGAACTCCCACAAGATGAAGAAGCCGATGAGATTGATGAAGAATATTTGAGAGTACGTCAATTGTTGAAAAAACGACTTGTGGATATTGATCTTTCTGTAAGAGCTTTAAACTGTTTGAAGGCGGCTAATGTCCATACTTTGGGAGATTTGGTAACTTATAAAAAAGAAGACTTGCTTAAATTCAGGAATTTTGGTAAAAAATCTTTAGCTGAAATAGAGCAATTACTAGAAAATTATGGTTTGGAGTTTGGTATGGACGTATCTAAATATGATTTAAATGATGATGAAGATGATACTGACTAAATTTTTAATTAACCGGTAAAAACAAATTACGATGAGACACAGAAAAAAAATAAATCATTTAGGACGAAAGGCAGAGCATAGAAAAGCTATGCTTTCTAATTTGGCTGTTTCGCTTATAATGCATAAAAGAATAAAAACAACTGTTGCAAAAGCTAAAGCTCTTCGTGTATTTATTGAACCTATTATTACTCGTGCTAAGCGAGATAGAAATCAAACAAAAGAGCAATATACGCATAATATGCGTATGGCTTTCAGGCGCCTGCGTAATAAACAAGCCGTAAAAGAGTTATTTGGTATTGTATCTGAACGTGTAGGAGATAGACCAGGCGGCTATACCAGAATACTAAAAGTTGGTCGTAGAGTTGGGGATGCCGCTCCTATGGCATACATTGAATTGGTAGATTTTAATACCACATATAATATAGATAAGGAAGCTAAGGCAACAAAGAAACGCAGACGCAGAAGAGGCGGTAAGAAAAAAACTTCTCCAGAAGCTGCTGCTACTGCTACTACTACTCAAGAAGTAAAACAATCTGACGAAGTAAAAGAAATAACACCTGATAAGCAAGAAGTTCAAGATAAAAAAGATATAGAACAAAACCTTCAACAGCAAGCTACTGATATTCAAGACTCGTCAGATACTCCTAAACAAGAAGATGCAAAACAAAACGATACTGACGATAAGTCAGATACACCTGATAATTCAGATAATAACGAGCAAACTGAGGATAAATCTTGATATTTAAAATCTATCTCATAGATATTTGAGAATCTGATATCTTGATAAAGGAGGCTTGGGCGTAATTCTAAATAATATGTTTCCAAGCCTCCTTTTTTAATGTCTTAATAATACTTTTGCTGTATACCATCTTTCGTTTTTGTAGTACATAATAAAATATATTCCGTCGGTGAACTCTCCTATGTTAATTTCCATTATACGAGCATTGACTTTATAGCGTTTTAAAAGTTTTCCTGTTATATCTCCTATATAGAATTCTTTAATTGGAGTTAGAATTTCTACCGTTAAATTTCCAGATGTTGGATTTGGGTAAAATTTGATAATTTCTTTAAATATTTCGGTTTGATTAGTATCTATATTAGTGATAGTAGTATCCATTGAGACAAAAGAAGTGTCTTTAATATCAGCATTTTGTATGCTATCGAGTTTTTCAGGAGTTTCTATAAATTTTTTTATAATTCTGATAAATAAATCGTGCATAAGTTCAACATTGTATTTGTCTGTTGTTGGTTTTATATGAGGGTTTCCAATTCCACTGTCATCTGTAAGGAAGGTATATGTACCATTTGTAGCCAAAGCCATTGAACGCAGGAGATATTCGGTACTTTTATTGATGCCACTACAAGATAGAGGTACTATGCGAATTCCTTTTTCAGCGGCTTTATAGATGGCTTTATTAACTGTAAAAATATTCACAGGTTGGGTATGTGGTGGTGCATCTAATATGAGGAAGGCAATTCTTGTTCGTCCTTTATTTGACCAAGATAGTTTATTTACGGCTACAAATAGAGCACTATCTACTGCTTCGGGATAGTCTCCGCCTCCTCCAGCTTTGTATTTTTTTAAAAAGCTTATTTGATTATCAATATTTGTGCTGAAATCGCAGTATTTATAGATGATATCATCTCCTATATCTTTATAAACAACTATTGCAACTCGGTATATAAGGTTCTGATATTGATATCTGACTTTGCTTATTATGTCGCTTATTTCTGCTTTAAGATATTCTAATTCGTCTGCCATTGAACCGGTGATATCAATAACGAAAGCTATATCTACTGTATCAGGGTATTGGGTATCGTTGGGAATTGTAAATTTGTTTATACCTTCGTAAAAGGTTTTTGCTTGTTTTATTCTATAAATTTTTTGTTTGTAATAGAGTATAATTTGATAGTTTTTGTTTTGTTTTTGTTGGTTTGATAGGAACATATTAGCCCATAGTTCGGCTTTTCCAGTATTATCCGTTCTTGCTATCCATTCTGTATTTCCTTGATTATCAACAAGTTTTACTATTGCATTTATAATCGGTAAATTATTTTTATCTGCAACTTGGACTGTAAATCTTTTATGAGGATATATTTTCCAGATATTTATAAAGTCTTTAAGCTGATTATCAGTGATGTCCTGCCATAATTTCCATTTTTGGAAATCATTTACTTCTCCTGCGGTAAGTATTCCCGGTTGTGGCGTTTGTTCGCTTATATGGGATATAGGTGTTTCAGTACTGCTCATTAAAATTTTTGTCCTATATTCTGAAATAGATAGTGAGGAGCGGCTTTTAATATGGTATGTTTTTGCGTTTTTTTTGTATTTTGCCATACTTAATTTAAACGGGAAGTATATTTCTAAGTTAGTTTTATTTTTAGGGATAAATTCTACTTTTTCAAAATTATGGTATTTAAAGCTTAAAAAGACGCTATTGTTTTTGATTTTTACTTTGAAAAATCCTTTTTTACTAATACCAAGAATAGTGCTATCGCCTGTGTAAGAAATTATTACACTGTCTAATGGTTCATGATCTATTGAATAAACATACCCTTTTATAATCCGTTGAGGATATAGCAGATTATAGATTAAGAGGAAGCTAAAAAATAGAAAATAATGTTTCATTTTTTTTGTAATTAAGTTATGAAAAATTATTTATATTGTCAAGTCACAATTATATATTGTTGTATTACACTGATTGTAAAAGTAATAACATATAGATTTTCAGTATAAAATTTTCTTGATATTGATTTAAAATTAGAAAAAATATTTTCATCTTTGTGCAAAAATAAAAGTGGGTTTTCTGCATTTTGGCATAATTGATTTTTTGGATATTATACTTGTAGCTTACCTGTTTTATCAGTTTTATTTGATAATTAAGGATACAGTTGCCATAAAGATTTTTACGGTAATTATAGCTGTTTATTTTATCTGGCTGATTGTCAGAGCATTGAATATGCAACTTTTAAGCACGATTTTAGGGCATATTATGGGAGTTGGAGTTTTGGCGTTATTCATAGTTTTTCAGCAAGAGATAAGGCGTTTTCTACTTTTGATGGGAACTCAGTACACTAATAAAAAATTTTCTATAAAACATATTTTTTCGTTTAATAAAAATAAATCTACATGCAAAATTCCGATAAAACAAATTATTAAGGCTTGTGATTATATGCGTAAAAATAATATAGGTGCCTTGATAGTAGTATCAGATAAACATAATTTACAGCAGTTTGCAAATGGAGAGAAATTAGATGCAGCAGTATCTCCCCTTCTTTTAGAAACGATATTTTTTAAGAATACACCTTTGCACGATGGTGCTGTTTTAATAGAAAAAGATAGAATTATAGCTGCTGCTTGTGTATTGCCTTTGACAGAACGAACAGATTTACCATATTATTTGGGGTTGCGCCATAGAGCTGCTTTGGGAATTACAGAAAATACTGATGCATTGGCAATTGTTATCTCAGAGGAAAGAGGGCAGATTTCTTATGCTGAATATGGTAGAATAAACTTAGATGTAGGTTTGTCAACTTTGGAGTTTAAAATTACTGAAAAATTTTTTAAATAATTAAAATCATAATCTATGAAAGTTAAATTATCCTTTTTGTTTTTATGGTTTTTACCTATTTTTCTGTTTGGTCAGCAGGATTCCTCACGTATCTATGAACTGATAAATAGATACAAGCATAAAGATAGCATATTAGCTAAAAAATTATCTCAGTTTGCTGCTTCGGGTATTGAAAAAACACTTCCATTAGGGAACATAACTCCTGATTCATTGATAAATGCTGCGAAGGAATATTTAGGAGTAAAGCATAAAATGGGAGGTACTGATAAAAATGGAATTGACTGCTCAGGTCTGTTATTAGCAGCTTTCCGAGATGTAGGAGTTTCTGTACCTCATGGCTCCGAAGCGATGGCTCATTATGGAAAGATAATTATTGATAAGGACTCTCTCAGACGTGGCGATTTAGTATTTTTTATTAAAACGTATAATACACCGAAGTTAATAACTCATTCTGGCATTTATTTGGGTAATGGTAAGTTTATACATACATCTTATTCCAGAGGTGTTGTCATTAGCGATTTAAGTGCAAATTATTACAGAAATCATTTTATTTTTGGAACGAGGGTTTTTACTCATAAAAAGAAAAGCACTGATAAGCCTGTGCATAAAAAAGTAGTTAAGTCCAAAAAAATAAATATTAGACAGGTAAAAGAGAATTTGAAAAAATAATTGTTCATTTTTTTGAAAAATAATATTTTTAAACCTCATTAAATTTCAAATACATAAGCTATGGGAATACGTTTTAAATTAGTGATTCTTAATTTTTTGCAGTTTTTTATTTGGGGAGCTTGGTTGCTTTCCTTTGGTAAATATTTAGCCTCAACATTACATTTTGATGGTAGGCAAATTGGCAGTTTATTTATGACTTTGGGCATTGCCTCATTGTTTATGCCTGGAATTATTGGACTTATAGCCGATAAATGGCTTAGTGCTAATAAATTATATGGTATTTTACATATAGTGGGAGCTGTTTTATTAGTAATAATTGCTCATACAACTTCTTATGGACAATTGTATTTGGTAGTATTGCTTTATTTAATGCTTTATATGCCGACGATTTCATTAGCTTTTACTATTTCATATATTCTTTTAGAGAGGGAAAATTACGATATTATTAAGACTTTTCCACCCATTCGTGTTTGGGGGACTATTGGTTTTATCATAGCTGTATGGATAATAGATTTATTAGGATGGGGTTTAAAACCATTGCAGTTTTATTTTTCTGCATTTTTTTCTGTAATCTTGGGTATATATTCTTTTATGTTGCCTGATTGTGGAGTTAATAAATCTTCGCAGAAAACTTTAAAGGAAGCTTTGGGGTTAGATGCATTGAATTTATTTACGGATAAAAAAATGGCTATATTTTTTATTTTTTCTATGCTTTTAGGAGCAGCCTTACAAATAACAAATATGTGGGGTGAAGCTTTTTTGCACGATTTTGGAAAAATTGAAGCATTTAAAAATAGTTTCGCTGTAAAGCATAACGGAATTTTGATGTCTGTTTCTCAGATATCTGAAACTTTATTTATTTTGACCATACCATTTTTTCTTAAACGTTTTGGAATTAAGAAGGTAATGCTAATGAGTATGTTTGCGTGGTTTTTCCGTTTTGGACTTTTTGCTATAGGTAGTCCAGTAGGCTGGGGATTAGTTGCTTTGATACTTTCAATGATTGTTTATGGAATGGCATTTGATTTCTTTAATATTTCAGGCTCTTTATTTGTAGAGACAGAAGTGTCTGAAAACATTAGAGCCAGTGCACAAGGGCTTTTTCTTATGATGACTAATGGCTTCGGCGCAATGATAGGTGCTTATGGCAGTGGTCTAGTAGTTAAATACTATACAGATAGCGTAGGTATGATACATTGGGATAAAGTTTGGACAGTATTTTCTTTGTATGCCCTAACAATAGCAGTTTTGTTTATGATTGTTTTCAAATATAAGCATGATCCTGAAAAATTTGCAAATAAAACTATAATGCACTGATTCTTAGTAATATTTTCTTGTTATATAACTGTTTTTTATTTTTGCTAAAAATATATTATGAACCAGAATATTTGGCTTGAATACGGGAAAATTCTTTTACCAGCCTTAGCTGTATTGGCTGGTACTTACTTAGCTATAAAAGCATTTTTGGATAGAGAAACTGATAAGCAAAAATTAGAATTAAAATTGCTTAATCATAAGATTATTACGCCATTACGTTTACAAGCCTACGAGCGGCTTACTCTTTTTTTGGAAAGAATAAAACCAGAAAGCCTTTTGCCAAGAGTGTATAGCCCCCAAATGACTGTACCTGAACTCCATAAAGCTTTGCTTCAAACTATTCGTAGCGAATTTGAGCATAATTTATCTCAGCAAATATACGTCAGTGATGAAGCTTGGGAGATGGTTAAAATTGCCAAAGAAAGTATTTTAAAACTAATAAATACAGCAGCTGGCAGTAAAAAAGCTACTAAAAACACCCAGGAGTATAGCAAAACAATTATAGAAGCTTATGCCTCAGTCGAAAATTCGCCTATTGATGTAGCAATAGAAAAGTTGAAGGAAGAGATACATACGCAATTATTATAAAAAAACAAAAATGAGAAGACTTAGTTTAGCATTGATTTTGA
Organism: uncultured Bacteroidales bacterium; assembly: GCA_964637235.1. Classification (GTDB taxonomy): domain Bacteria; phylum Bacteroidota; class Bacteroidia; order Bacteroidales; family S143-33; genus CAZWVR01. The sequence goes on from CAZWVR010000023.1 coordinate 17,222, forward strand.
GTTTATTTTTTTTAAGCTGTTATAACGAACCTGAGCCCGAAACTCAAAATATACCTAATAGGGCTCATATACTTTTGTCTAATTATAACGATACAATTTTTTATTCATTGGGGCTTATTGTTGGTAGAAATATAAAGAGCTATGGTATAGAGAAATTAGATTTTAATGCTTTTAATGCAGGAATAGCCGATGCTTTTTCAGAAAATAAAAAGCCTATTATAAATCCTACTATTGCCGAGCGTATTCTTTCTATTTATTTGAGCAAGTATAAAAAAGCTTTCTATGCATCTTTATCTCGTAAAAATGCTGAGTTTTTGCGTAAAAATGCATTACGAAAAGGGGTAATATTAACCAGTTCAGGTATGCAATATGAGATTCTTAAAAAAGGTACAGGCATTCGCCCTTCTCTTAATGATTATGTAGTAGTTCATTATCGTGGTATGCTTATAGATGGTACAACTATTGGTAATACTTATGGTAAAAGTCCTGTAAAGTTTATGGTCAGAAAGTCTATAAAAGGTTGGCAGGAAGCTCTAACTATGATGAGAGAAGGTGCAAAATGGAGAATATATTTGCCTCCACAATTGGCTTTTGGAAAAAAAGGTGGTAAAAAAATAAAACCTAATTCTGTTGTTATATACGATATAGAACTGTTAAAGGTTATAAAAAATTCATAGTAAATTATTTTTTATGCAATAAAATTAGTATTTTTGTAAAAAAAAGAATATGGCATTAGAAATTCAAGGAAGATTGCAAAGGATACTTCCACCGGAAGAAGGCGTAAGCCAGACTACCGGAAAACCTTGGAAAAAACAGATTTTTGTTATACAATATCAAGATGGTAAATTTCCCAGAAATGTAGCTTTCCTTACATGGAATGAGACTACTGAAATCTTGCAGAATTTACGAGTTGGAGATAATATAAAGGTTTATTTTCGTCCAGAATCTCGGGAATTTAATGGACGTTGGTATACAGATTTAACTGTTTGGAAAATTGTAAAGATACGTGAGGAAGAGCTCTCTCCAAAGCGTCCCTTCTCTGCGACTGACGAGGCAGAGAGTATTATATATAAAAACACTGCCGAAGAAACCTTTGACACAAATATGGAGCTAACTTCTGAAAGTAATTCTGAAGCAGATGATGAATTAGAACAACTATTTGGAGAAACCTCTGATGATGCTCATATTGCTGGCGATGAAAATTTAAATAACAATTTAGATGAAGGACTTATGAGTGAAGACGATGAATTGCCATTTTAAATTTTTTTCAATACATATAAATTTCTTGATGGAAATGAAATTGTTTAAATAACTTGCTTACCTTTACTTTTCATTTTAATGTATGAGTATATTCAATATCGGCAGGCTTTATGTCTGCCTTTTTTAACAATTGTATAACAAAATTATCAAGTAAAATATTTGGATATGATTTCTTTTCCTAATGCCAAAATCAATATTGGGCTTAATGTAATCAATAAGCGTGCTGATGGTTATCATGAGATAGAGACAGTTTTTGTGCCTATTGCCATTTATGATATTTTAGAAATTGTGCATGGTAGAGGTTTTTCTTTTAATGTTTCAGGCTTGAAGATTGGTGGGGATATATTTGATAATCTGGTAGTTAGAGCTTTTGATTTAATGAGAAAAAAATTTTTTTTGCCTTTGGTTAATATTCATTTACACAAGTCAATTCCTATTGGAGCAGGTCTGGGAGGAGGCTCCTCAGATGCGGCATTTACTATAAAGTTGCTTAATGATATATTTGAATTAAATTTATCTACGAATAAATTACTTTCATTGGCAGAGGAGTTATGTTCAGATTGTCCGTTTTTTATTTTAAATAAGCCATCATTTGCGACAGGTAGGGGAGAGAAATTAACACTTATAGATTTGCCTTTACGGGGATATACCTTTGTAGTTATTTATCCTAATATTCATATATCAAGTGCTGAGGCTTATAAATCGGTGGTACCTCGTATGCCAGAGAATTCGTTGAGGGAACTAATAAAATTACCTCCAACAAAGTGGAAGGACTTTGTTAAAAATGATTTTGAGCTTATATTATTTTCCAAATATCCTATTTTAAAGAAGCTGAAAGAGGCTTTATATTCCAAGGGGGCTATTTATGCGTCTATTTCAGGATCTGGTTCCTCTATTTACGGAATTTTTTCAGACGATGCTCTCCCGAAGGATAGAAATATAATGGGCTTTAAATATTTTATTGCTAAGCCTATTCTTTAATATGTAAGCCGCATTCTTTTTTAGAATTATTTTCCCACCACCAACGACCTGCTCTAATATCTTCACCGGGTTTTATAGGACGTGTACAAGGTGCACAGCCTATACTGGGATATCCCTTGTCATGGAGAATATTATAGGGTATAGCGTTTTTATAGACGTAGTTTTTCACTTCTTCCAATGACCAATTATGTAAAGGGTTGAATTTAATAATTTTATGTTTACTATCCCATTCTAATAAAGGGACGTGTTTTCGTGTAGCTGCTTGACCTGAACGCAAACCTGTAATCCAGACTTTTTTATTTTTTAGAGCACGTTCTAATGGCAGTACTTTTCGTATTCGGCAGCATTCTTTTCTATTTTCAACGCTTTCGTAGAAAGCATTGGGTCCTTTTGTGGAAACGTATTTTTCAATATCTTTATAATCAGGAAAATATACTTTTATTGTTTTTTTGTAATATTTTATGGTATTGTTGAAGGTTTTGTATGTTTCTTCAAAGAGTCTTCCTGTGTCAATAGTGAATACTTCAACAGGTAAATTATTGCGAAATATAAAGTCTGTTATAATTTGGTCTTCGTATTGGAAACTTGTTGAAAAAACTACTTTCCCTGGATAGAGGTCGCAAAGATATTTTATTTGTTCAACAATAGGAAGTGCCTGAATTTGTTTTACTAATTGCTCAATCATAAAATTTTTTGCAAAAATGCTAAAAAAAGACTTTTAGAACAAATTTTATTTTTAATTGGCTTAATATTATATCATACATATTTTCAGTACTTTGCGTTATTTTTATGTAAAACAGTTATTTATGTAGGCTATTTAAGTTAGGCGGTTTATTTAAGAAAGGAATTTAATATTTTAAATATTTGGTGTCTGAAATTATTTTTTTTAGTTTTTGGTTTAAATTCTTTTTTGTATTTGATTTTTTTGTTTAGGAATTCGGTAAATGAGAATAAATTATGTAATACTCTGTAATATAGTAAGATAAACAAGATTAGAGTTTGTAGCCATATAAATATTGTGTTGAATATGAAAGTATCCACTTTATAACCAAAAAAAGGTTTAGTAGGAGCGTAAAAGTGGGCTGTAAAAAAGTAATGTTCAGGATCATAATATATGGGATAATAAAATCTCAGTAGTTTATTGTGGTATTCAACTATTTTACGTTTATTTTGTTTATCGCAGACAAAATCCTCTAATTTTTCATTATGATATGAAAGCATTATTTGTTCATATTTATTTCTACCGTATGCTTCTTTTAGTGCAATTATTTTATTGTCTTTTTGGGCGGATATATCGTTCCTAATATTATTGCAGACATTTTTTAGATTTATAAGGTAGTGTTTTATTTTTAGAGCTAATTCGGGAGTGATTTTATCTATTGTAATATGCATAGGATTAAAGTCCATTTTAACATAATTAGTCCATTGGTGTCTTGTTAATTCATTGCGGATGATTGTTAGAGCTTTTTTTATTTGTTGTTGTTTATTTGGTTTATTGTGATTTTTTAGATAAAAGTCTATATATTTAATGATTTCAGGTTGCCACCATTGTGTTATATAGTCCATTTGTTTTATTTTCTTATCGTAAGGATATAAATCTTTGTTGTATTTGTTGTATATAAATTGTTTCACAGCGAGAGCTTCATAAGCCCATTTAGCGATCATTAGTTCTCCGTACCAAGGGATATGATCAAGGGAGCTTATTTTAGGATTTAGTTTTTGGAAGTTTACTAATACACCGCTTAATATGATTTGAGGTATAATTAGAAATGGTATCGTGATATATATAGAGATAGAAGTTTTTAGTCCATCGGAAATATTTAGACCTAAGAGATTGGCAGAGAACCATACTGAAAATAAAATAATCCAGTATGAGAAAAACATATCTTTTATAGCTAAAATTGAATTACCAACAATAACGAAAGCCAAAGATTGATATGCAGAAATAATAAAAAGAATAAACATTTTGGCGGATAAATAACTAAACCAACTTAGATTTAGAAACATTTCTCGTTTTCTAATTTTTCTATCTTTTATAATTTCTTGCGCACTTACCATTATGCCAATAAATATTGCTACGATTACAGACATAAATAGATATACAGGAATATTTTCGTTATAGTAGAAAATATAATGAGAGGAATTTTTTATGTCCCAGTATTTTATTATAAATGTAAGTATTGCTGAAAGTATTGGAGCTTCCAATAGATTTATGAGAATGTATTGGAGATTACTTAGTTTAGATAGGATGTCTCTTGCTGCAAATATTTTAAATTGTTTAAAACGAGAAGGTACTTTGAAAGGAATTTCTGGGAGTTTTCTTACTAAATAAGAACGTTTTCGTTTTTTATGAGTTTCTTGATATTTTTTAAAGCGTTCGTACCATTCTTGTGGTGAGATTTTTCTTGTTTGCGTTGGATTGCCATATTCATCAAGAACTTTTGCTTCTACAATATTGAATATTTGTTCAGGTTTTACAGTACCGCATACAGGACATTGGCTATCTGTCCAATCGGCTGCTCTAATCTCCGATTTGAAATATATTATTGCTTCAATTGGTGCTCCGTTATATATTAAATATCCGCCTTGGTCTAATATTAACATTCTATCGAACATTTTAAATATATCAGAGGAAGGCTGATGTATGACAACAAAGACAAGCTTGCCTTTAAGGGTGAGATTTTTCAGTAGGTCCATAATATTTTCACTATCGCGGGAAGATAGTCCAGAAGTCGGTTCGTCTAAAAATAATATTGGAGGCTGCCTTATAAGTTCGAGAGCTATATTTAATCTTTTTCTTTGTCCACCGCTAATTTTTCTATTTAATACTGAGCCTACTTTCATATCTTTTATTTCGTATAGACCTAATTCTTTTAATAGGCTCAGTACTATTTTTATTATTTTGAAATTGGAATAATTTTCAAAACATAATTTTGCATTGAAGTAAAGATTTTCAAAGACAGTTAGTTCCTCTATCAATAGGTCGTCTTGACTTACATATCCTATTAACCCTTTGAGTTTATCAATATTTTTATGCAGATCTATTCCATTTATTAACACGTGTCCTGATTGAGGAGTAAATATTCCGCTTAGGACATTTAAGAGGGTTGTTTTTCCGGAACCACTTGCACCCATTATACCAACGAGGCGTCCGGAGCGTTCTGTAAAGCTAAGTTCATGTATCCCAATTTTACCATCTTTGAAGCGAAATTCTACTCTGTCAGCTTCAAATACTACTTTACTTTTTATTTTGTCAAAAGTATATGCACTAATTATATCGCTATGGTATATAGGATTTATTCGAGAATTTCTGATTGAAGATCCTACTGGAAAAACGTATATTTTGCCCGGATAGAGTAATTGTTGGTTTAGATATAATTCTTTTTCGTCGTAAAATTTGAATAAAAACAAAAATAGGTTGAATTGTTCTATGTTATATAGGTATATTTCACCCCATAGGTGAGGTACATATAAATGTTTTATTCCTTTGTTTACTCTTGGGTCATTACGTTTAGAATTGATTACAAGAATTTTTGATGGATTATAGAAATCGTCTTTTTTATCATAAAGTACAAATTCCGATAAAGATTTGAATTCTTCTGGATCTATATAAAAGCTTTCTGCTATAATTTCAACGAATTCATATTCTTGTTCGTTAATTTCTTCGTCTGTTTTTATAAATTCCAGAAGTTTTATGAGAACTATAAATTTTTGGGAGAGTGTTAGGTCTTTATTTATTAGTGAGCTTATTTTTAATAGTTTAACCGAGCTTACTGCAATAATTTTATTTTTACCTGATTTTATATGGCGTTGTTTATAGAGTTCTAAATAGTCGTCGTAAATTTTCAAATATTCACGGGCTTGTTCTTTATTAAGTTGTTCGTATAGGAATGCTTCTACTATTTTACGTCTATAAGGTTTACCTACTCCGATTAGAGCAAATAGATGCATTAGAGCTTTAAGGAGGCGTTGATTCATTTTTTATTGTTTAAAGCCTATCATTAATACAGCGAAGCCTGATTGTTTGTTATCTGGTAGTTCAGCTTCAATAATACAGTTTATTGTCGAATTAAATTTGAAATCCCAGTATGTACTTAGGTCGTAATTTTCGTTTGAAAAAATTTCGTTTCGGTATTTATCATACACTCTGAATTTCAGGGAATTATCTTTTGGTTCACTACAAGCAATAATTCTATAAGTTGCTCCTTCGTAAAATGTTATATGAAATTCAGCTGTTTGTCCTTGCGTAAGAAGTGCTAAGTATTGTTGTCCGTCTGAAATATAAGGATATTGCATATATTTTTTACAAAAGTTTGTTATAGAGTCGAGCTGTCCGAAACTTATGTTCCAGAGGAATAAGATAGTTAAAAGTAAAGTGTATTTTTTCATTTTTGTCATTTTTTCAGTTAACAACCCAATTTCTTAGAGCAATTATTTTATTTTTTATTTGTGAAATTTGTTGTTTTGTGATTTTATATTCTGTTGTACTATTTACAATAGTAAGTTTTTTTTTCGGAATTGTTTTTGAATTTTTATAATGATATATTTCCTCAATTCCGTCATAAATCATAGAGATGTCCACGAGTTTATCAATGAGAGTATCTGTTTGAGGGGATTTATTGTAGTATGGTTTAATAAGTTCTAAGATATTGTTAAGAGGATATTTTTGTTCAGCTAATCTTTGTATTAAATCATTGTCGTTGTAGTCATTTATCACGTTTGTGAGTAAGTAGATAGATTCTATCCAGCCGCCTACTATTATGTAGATTCCAATATCTTGCTGTTTATTATCGAGTAAGTATTCGTCAATATCGCGGAAAACATTTGAGATTATAGCAATTAAAGAGTCTTTGTTTTCGTTATTTTTTTGGATACGTTCCAAAGTTTTTTCTTGGAGAGAGTTCATAATACCAAGATTCTCAGCGAGTTCTTTTACTGTTGCGAAATATTCACCGCTTGTACCTAATTGATCATATAGTAAGATATATCCGAGATCTGCGCCATATATACCTAAATTTAGAGCTTTTTTAAAGCTAGTCAGATATTTTGTTTTGTTTTCAACAGAATTTAGTTTATCGCTATAAAAAGGTATATTCTTTTGTTTTATTAAATCGGAAACCATTAAGGGAGAAGGGACGCCAAAGGTTTTATTGCTGAACTTTACAATGTTCGGTGGAGATATTTTTTCAGTTGTATCTTTACTTATATTCAGTTGATTATCATTCTTTTCGTTTTTGCATGAAAATACTATTAAAATTGTTGCAAACAGTAGGAATAGATATTTTTTCATTGTAAAAAATTTTGTTTTAATCTGAAAATTAACAGATTTTATAAAAAAATTATTTGCTAAAATATTATTTTTTTTGTAAATTGTGAAAAAATTTGCGACTGAATTTTTTTAACTAATTTATTAAGAATTTTCTAATCTTCAAAATAAAAAAATTTATGAGACAGTTAAAAATTACTAAGTCCATTACCAACCGTGATGATGCTTCTCTTGACAAGTATTTGCAGGATATTGGGAAGGAGGAATTAATAACTGTTGAAGAGGAGGTAGAATTAGCTCGGCGTATAAAGCAAGGCGATAAAGAAGCTTTGAATAAATTAGTGCGAGCTAATTTACGTTTTGTTGTATCTGTGGCAAAGCAGTATCAAAATCAAGGATTAAGTTTGCCGGATTTAATAAATGAAGGGAATTTAGGACTTATTAAAGCTGCTGAGAAATTTGATGAAACAAGGGGGTTTAAATTTATTTCTTATGCGGTTTGGTGGATACGTCAAACTATTTTACAGGCATTAGCAGAGCAATCACGTATTGTAAGATTACCACTTAATCAGGTCGGTTCGATTAATAAGATAAACAAAGTAATTGAGGAATTTCAGCAGAAGCATAATCGTCCGCCTACTGATGAAGAATTGGCAGAATTGTTGGATGTTTCTCAGGAGAAGTTAGCTAAATCGCGTAGTATTGCGGGTAGGCATCGTTCTATTGATGCACCATTAAAAGATGGTGAAGATAGTCAATTGAAAGATGTATTACCTGATAAAAATGCCGAAAGAGCTGATGCTGCTCTTATGAAAGAGTCTTTAAAAATAGAAATAGAGCGTGCTCTTTCTACTCTTACCCGCCGAGAAGCTGACATAATACGTTATTTTTTTGGAATTAATGCTCCGGAGATGACCTTAGAAGAGATAGGAGATCTTTTTGGTCTTACTCGCGAAAGAGTTCGTCAAATAAAGGAGAAGGCAATAAGACGACTCAGACATAGTTCTCGTAGTAAGATTTTACAACAATATCTTGGATAATTTGTATTTTAGGCAATAATGATTATTTTTGCCAACAAAAATTTTAAAGATGGGAAAAGGAGACAAAAGAACTAAAAGAGGGAAAATTTGGGCAGGTACTTATGGAAAATATCGCCCAAGAAAGAAAAAAAAGGCTGCTAAGAAAGCAGTAAAATCGCAGGAAAATAACTAATTGAAAGGTAAAGATAAGGGGCTGTCTGATTTTTTACTTTTATATTTTATAATCATTTATACGTTTTTAGCCATTTTTATTCTTTAAATATCTTGTCTGAAAAATATTTCCAGACAGCCCCTTTTAAGATTATTCTTTAAGTTTATTTTCAAAGTTTTTTAGTTGTAATGCTAAGTAAGTCCCAAAGACACCTGTTAGAACAAAAGTTGTACCTGTTAAGAATATAACTCCCCACATTCCGAACTCTGGGTCCATAACCATTAGGAATGAGAATATTAAGGTTATTACTGCCCCGACAAGGTTAAGCCACCAATCTTTAAATCCAAGTTTTTTTAGTTCAAAAGAGTAGTTTATAGTCATCATTGCTTTAAAAGCCAGCCAGAAACCTACGTATAGTATAAGTCCGAGAGCTGTTGCTGCTGGGCGGAATAGCATTGTAATGCCTACTGCTAATTCTAAAACTCCCATTATCAAAAACCACCACCATGTTTCAATATTTTTAATATTGAATAGGGCAAAACTAATATTAAATGCTCCTGAGATTAGTAAAGAAGCTAAAAATAAGTAAGCTAAACTTATGAAAGCTTCTGTGGGTTTAAAAAATACCCATACTCCGACAATAATTAAAAATAATGAAATAAGAAATGGCAACCACCAGTGTTTAGCTTTTGTTGTTTTCATAGTTTTTTTTTCTAATTTTTAAGCAAAAGAATGGCCAAGTAATATTTTTATGTCAAATTGTCATACAAAAAGTCAGAATGTTTTATATAAACTTTTTTCAATTAGTATAAAATTTTTATTTTTGTATTGACTTGTAAATATGCATAGGGCGGTCGTAAATATTTGTTTATTAGCTGTTTTATTTTTTTTTGTTGCTTGTAGGAGTAATCATAGTATAGATAAAACTAAAAAGCAAAAAGAGGATACAATTACGATTTCTGTTTTTAAAGTGGATACTGGTGGGTATGGATATGATATTTTGGTAAATGGTCATGTTTTTATCCATCAGGATATTATACCAGCTATTGGAGGGTATTTTACGTTTTCAAGTTATGATGATGCATATAGAACAGCGAAATATGCAGTTGAAAAGATGCTGCGAACTCACGATTTACCGGGGTTGACAGTGAAAGAATTAGATAGT
>CAZWVR010000024.1:0-26732 GCA_964637235.1 uncultured Bacteroidales bacterium
TTTCCCATTTTATTATTTTTTAGTTTAACTGTTCTTTTATATGATTTAAGTTCAATCGTGAACTTATAGAATTTTTAGGTTTATATCTATCAATAAGTTCGAGCATTTGTGGATCACAAGTCGGGTTTCCATAAGGATCAGTTGGATGAATTTTTTTCATGGGTAATCCAAGTACAATAAAATCGTAAATGTGCTTAGCCAAATTTATCTCAGAAGTTTCACGGGTAATTTTTAAAGTATCTTTGTAATCAGGTTCATTACTCTCATAATCAGCATATTCCAAATTTAAAAATGCAGTTGTTTTATAATCCATATCAAAAGTATCTAAACATCTATCGCAGACGACTTTTACAGTTCCTTCTATTAAAAAATTTAATAAAAAACCCCTTCTTTGAGAAATAAGTTCAACATTAACAGAAAGATTTGCCCCTAAAATCTGGTCGTAATTAAAAACTTGAAAGAACTCGTCATCTACGTGATATTTAAAATTATATGTACCCAAATTTAAATTCTTAATTTTCAATATGTATTGAGAAAGAATGCTCATATTTAGCCACTGAATTTAGTCGGGCAAAGATAAATTATAATCATTAAAAAAGAAAATTTTTTTAATATGTTTCCGTTTATATAATAAATTTGTAATTTTGTATAAAAAAATAAATTACTATGAAAAAACAATTACTTTTAACCTTTGCGGTATTAATTATAATATGGAATCTTGGATGTAAAAAGGAGAAAGAAAAATCGGTTAAGCAAACCGATACAAATCAAGTAGTTTCTACGGACACTGCACATAATACTTATTATCTTATTCCTTCTCCTGAGGACATATTCGGATTTTCCGAAGCTAAGAACTTGGTATTTAATGCAGAATATCTTAATCCAGTAGAAAATTTACAGAAATATAATTCTACAAAATTGCAGGAAATAAATTTCGGTGTATATTCAGCAGATTTAGCATATTGTGCCGCATTTAATAAAAAAGACGAAACTTCTAAATATTTAGACATTGTAATGCAATTAAGTGATAAAATAGGAATTGAAGAAGTATTTGACCAAAATCTTATAAATCGTATTAAAAATCTTTCTCCTAATAAAGATAGCCTTATAAAAATTTCCAATGATGCTTACTTTAAAATTACCGGATTTCTTGAAAAGAATAATCGCCAAAATACAATGGCATTAGTGGCAACAGGTGGTTGGATAGAAGTTATGTACTTAGTTGTAAATCCAACAGAGTATAAAGATATAGAAACAGTTCAAAAAATAGCAGACCAGAAAAAGATATTCTCCAATTTAATGAACTTTCTGCGTCAATATAAAAGCGACCCCAATGTTGCTTCTGTAATAGAGAGCCTAAAACCTTTAGAAGATATTTATAATCAATTAAAAACTAAATCTATAGAAAAACAACAAAAGCAACAAGGTGATAAAATCGTTGTAGGCGGAAATAAACAAATTGTAATTACAAAAGAACAGTACGAAAAATTAAAGCAAACTATTATCAAAATACGAAATAATTTTACATTAAATAACGTTTAATGTTAAAAAAGTAAAGAATTATGAAACAACTAAAAATCATTATCCTATTCAGTTTTTTATTATTGCCATTCATAGGATTTTCTCAGATTGATTGTTCTAATTTTTTAGCAGACCGAAAAGCAGAAGAACCTTATAGGATTAATTCGCTCTCTAAAAGTGCAGTCTGTGTAAGTGGACATACTTATGAATTTGTTGTTCCACTTCAAAAAGGTTATGAATACAGAATTATTTTCTACGCAAGCTCTGTATTCAATAACAAAATCAATTTTAAAATTGTAGATCTTAATACAGGTAAAACTGTTTTAGATTTACCAGGAGAAAGTGAAACAAATGAAAAGGGAACAGCAGCCTTAGCTCCCTATTATGACGAAAGAACTGGTCGAGAAATACACCCTTATTTTGATTTTATACCACAGACTACAACTAATTTAAAAATAATCATTGAGGTTCTACCACAAAAAGATTTAATAAAAGGTTGCGTTGCGGTTATGATATTAGATAAAGTTTCCGAAGAAGGCGGATTTTAAACTATACGTATAAATGACAAGGGGGCGTCTAAATGCGCCCCTTTTTATTTTCTTTTTATAACAAAAAAATCCTTTTATAAATGTCATAAAATTTATAATGCCCTTTATTTGTAGCATTTAACTATTTTACTCAATTTAGATTTTAAATTGTCTCATTAAATTAAAGTTAAGCATAAAAAATTTCTGCTAAATTAAATTCAAACTATAAATCATTTTTAATACGTTCCAATGTTTCCTTAATATTTTGTAGTCGTTTAATTATTTCAAATTTAGACTCCACTTCTTCCTTACGGTTTTTTAAAATATCTGCTGCTCCCTTTAAAGTCATGCCCCGTTCTTTTACCAAATGATATATAAGCCTAAGATTATCAATATCTTGCTTTGTAAACAAACGATTACCTTTTTTATTTTTCTTTGGTTTTATATAATTAGGGAACTTTTTTTCCCAATAACGAATAAGCGAGGTATTAACATTAAAAATCTCAGCAACTTCGCCTATGGTATAATAAAGTTTTTCGCTATTTTCCTGCATTTTAATATAATTTTTGCCGTTTTAAAAGGTATTGCATTAAAATAAAATCGAATGGATTATTTATATCAGCTTCTACGAAATCAATATTATACTGTCCAGATTTTAACTTTATATTATCAAAATATTCTTGAACTTTTTGTTTATATAAATCCCGTATTTGGTTGGGATTTAATTTAAAAATTTCACCAGTTTCCAAGTCTATAAATTTATATGGACGATTTGAAAATTCAAAATTTTTTTCAAAATTTTTATCAAAAGTATGAAATAAAATAACCTCATGTTTATTATGTCGTAAATGCTGCAAAGCACTAAATAACGCATCGATATTGCCATATTCAAACATATCGGAAAAAATTACTACCAAAGAACGTTTATGAATTTTTTCTGCAATCAAATGTAATGTATTAGCTATAAAAGTTCGGTTGCTTTTTTTTATATTTTTAACATCTAATAAACTGTTTAATTTACTATAAATCAAACCAATATGAGTAATGTTAAGTTTTGCATCTAAATGAAAATCAATATCATCAGAAAATAACGTTAATCCCACTGCATCCCTTTGTTTCCTCATCAAATAAATAAGAGCTGAGGCAGAGTATAATGAAAATAGAAGTTTATTTTTCTGCTGTGAAGGAAAAAGCATAGACGGAGAAATATCAATAATAATCTGACATCTTAAATTTGTTTCCGCCTCAAACTTTTTTACAAAAAGTTTATCAGTCCGCGCATATAACTTCCAATCAATAAAACGAGTGCTTTCTCCTATATTATAAAGTCTATGTTCAGCGAATTCTACGGAAAATCCGTGATATGGACTTTTATGCAAACCAGTTATAAAACCCTCTACAATAAAACGAGCTATTAGCTCTAAATTATCAAATTGTAATAATTCCTTTATGTGCTCCAATTTTATTTGTTCTAATTTATGCATAATATACGTGCTAACAAATCTCCATTATAAATATTTTTCCAATGTTTTAACTAAAATTCTTTTTGGTACAGCCCCGACAATTTTATCTACTAACTGTCCATTTTTAATAAATAAGACAGTAGGAATATTTAAAACGCCATATTTCATTGGTATCTGTGGATTATTATCCACATCTACCTTTCCAATTATAGCTCGACCTTCATATTCCTGAGCCATTTCCTCTATGAAGGGCTCTATCAAACGGCATGGCCCACACCACTCTGCCCATAAATCCAATACAGCTACTTTATCTGACTTTAAAACGATATCCTCAAAATTTGCATCGGTAATAATTATTGGTCCCATAGTTTTTTTACTGCAAAAGTAATCTTTTTCAAAAAAATTTCTAATATAATATTTTTTGATTTTGATAAAAAACTTTAATTTTACATTCAAAACCAATATATGAGCCAATTAATTATTACAACCGATTTAAAAGCAATAAGACCAATTTGGGACTCTGGTTTTACTGAAAATATAAAAAGATATAATCAACTGAAAAAAATTTTTGATCAGGATAAAGAATATAGAATTTTTGCAGAACCAATACCAAGTGCAGGAGATAAAATTGCTTGGCATACAGAATACAATGGAACTATTATTCCTTTCCCAAAATTAGACGAGCAGGAAAAAGAACAAATAAAATCCAGACTTAAATATCAAGCAAATAAATTATACATTAGCATTCTAAAAAATATAAAAACAAAAAATGAACAACTAAAACTATTTGATCTATTAGACGCTTGCTTTGAAATTCCTGACTATTCCGATATATATGTTATTATTTCACCCAATGGTGAAAAAAATTTTACTCTTACCCGTTGGGGTTTTATGGACGAAAATAGTCATAAACCAAAACAAATTTTAAAATCTTTAATCGCCCTAAAAGTCAATACAATAAAAGTCAATGTAATTATTGGTAATAATAAACCTGCTATAAATCAAGAAGTTTATATAAAATTAAAAAACAAAGAAAAAAAATATATCACCGATAAAAATGCTACAATAATATTAGAGGATTTCCCACTGCTGGAAAAGTTTCAAATATACATTAAAGAAAAAGACACTCCTAAATATATAGAAACATACACTGTAAACTATCAAAACGAAATTACATACTTCATAGGTTCAAAAAAAGAACAAAGACAAAAAGTAAAGATTATAGCTATTGATGAAAACGAACAACCTAAACCCAAAGAAACATTAAGAATTTCTTATGAAGATATACAAAAAGAATACGAAACAGATAAAAACGGTGAAATTTATTTAGGAGAATTTTTCATAAATACAGAAATAACAATAGAACAAATATCAGAAAATAAAGTAATAAAAAAGCAAACTATTAAGGTACAAAAAGGTACAGAGAAGTACATGTTCAATATTTTAAAAACAAAAAAATATGGGCTATTAAAAATCCAAGCAATAGATGAAAACGGGAAAAAACTATCTGATATACTTTTAGAAATAATAATAGCTAATCAATCTTTCCAATACAAAACTAATGAAAAAGGATTAGTAGAAATACCGAATGTTCCTATAAAAGAGGAGGTTAAAATTAGACAATTGGAAAATGGCATTCCTAAATTTCAACAAATCATAAAATTTGACTCAGAACAAAAAATATACACATTTGTTGGGAAAAATACTAAATTGGAAAGTGCTCTGGGTGATATAATAGTAAGAGTTATAGATAAAAAAAATAATCCCATAAAAAACCTCCGAGTAGAAATAGAAACCCACGAAAGGATATACAGTAGAATAACTAATCAAAACGGTCAAGCTTTATTCAATAAAATGCCTTGTAAAGAAGAAATGATTTTAAAAATAGAATACAGAGGCAAAAAAATACACAATAAATTAAATTGCAAAGCAGATACCTCCAATGAAATAACAATAGTATTAGGAGACAGCAAAATACTATGGTGGCTGCTTATAATTTTCCTGGGTTTACTGATATTTGGACTAATCCTTTTAACTACTCAGAAACACAATAGAAATCTACCATCACCCACACAAAATACTGATACAACTACAAAACGCACACATAAACCCCAAGGCTTTCAAATCATTGTATATAAAGACACATTAAAACACCCAGCTATAAATACATTCCTAACTATAAAAACAAAAGATACTGTATATCAGGCTCATACAGATAGTAACGGTATAGCTATTATCCCTGAACTGAAAAACTATAAAGGCGAACTTACTATTATAGCAACATTAAAAGGTTTCCCTAAACAAATGTTCACTTTCCCATACGCTAAGAAAAAAATCATCTATTTGAAAAAAGAATCAGGAGAAACATCAGAAATCATTTTACCTTGCGATACAACAATACTTTCAAAAGGGTTTCATTCTACAATAAAAACATTCCATTTGACAAAAGACAAAGGATATTTGACATTTATATATGGAACTTATCAAATTCCTGACAAATTCATAATATACAGAGGTACAATAGCCGATACATCCAATAAAAATATCATATGGCAGTCAAGATTTCAAACAGGTAATCATAAAAGAATATTTAGATTTGAAGCGCCAGACAGTTTAATTACAATTAGAGTAATAGGCGGAGATACCGTTAAAACTGAATGGTACTTCCGCGTTAACTGTCCTTAAAATACTTTAAAATGAACGTTATTGAAAAAAAAACACTCAGAAATCTGAGATATCTCTGTGGTTCACCAGATTTAGTAAAAAGTAGGTATGAACACCTAAAACATACCTTTGGGGAAAATTACTCTATTTTTGCAGAACCTATATATATCTCAGAGACAAACACAATTATATGGACTACAAACCAAGAAGGAAAACCCATTAACTTCACAAAACTTACTCAGGAAGATCAGGCTTTGACAAAAAGCCTACTAAGACAAAATATCAATGCTTTAATAAAAAAAGCAAAAACTTATCAAGACACTAAACTTATAGAATTTTTATTTAATTGCATAGAAGTGCCGTCAATGGAGAATGTTTTCCTTATAAAAAATAATAATCCTAAGGTTATATTAACTTTCTGGGGCTTTGTATCTGACGATCCCGATAGCCAAAAAGGTCTATTGGCTAAAATCATCGAAGTAAAAAAGATACCAATAGTAATACAAACTGTTTATCACGATACAAAAAAACCGGCACCAAACAAAAAAATCATATTTGAATACGAAAACAACAAAAAAGAACTAATCAGCGACGAAAATGGCAAAATTATAGTTGAAAACATCCCGATAGATACAAAATTTATCATAAAAACACCTATGTATGAAAAAGAAAAAGTATATGAATTCTATTGCTATGAAGGTGGAAATTATACAGTAGAAACTGAACATCTATTAAATCCTGTATTTAAAACAATATATTCCGATGGTAAAATAGCAACCGACGAAATGTTTATTTTTGAATACAATGACAAAAAGATAGAAAAAACTTCTGATAATCAGGGAATTATAATCCTTCATAACATAAAACCACAAACCACTATAAAAGCATATCAAAAAGACGAAAAAGGGCAAAGAAATTTACACGAATATACGATAACTAACGAAAAAGAATATATCCTGAAAATTGCAAAAAAGGTACATATAATGAAAATTTTGGCAGTTGATAAGAAAAATCAACCTGTCCCAGAAGCAGAAATTACTGTTATTTATGAAGGCAAAAAAGAAAAATACATTTCCGATAAAAACGGATATATCTATATAAAAGGGATACAGCCCGGAACAAAAGTAAAAATAATAGCCACAAAAAAGAAAAAGAAATGAGTAATTATTTAAAAAAACTAAAAAAAGTAAAAGCATTCCTTTTTGACGTTGACGGAGTTTTCTCAAAAGAATTTATTGTAATGGAAAACGGACGACTTTATAGAATAATGAACGCAAAAGACGGATTTGCAGTGAGAGAAGCATTAAAAAACGGGTTCCCGGTAGGAATTATATCAGGTGCAAAAGAAATAAGCATACAACAGAGATTTGAACTTTTAGGTGTAAACGATATATACCTCAATCATAGAGACGATAAACTCCAAATGGCAGAACTTTTTTGCAATAAATATAACCTTCAACTCTCAGATATTTTATATATGGGTGATGACTTGCCAGACTATCAACTTATGCAAAAAGTGGGTTTCAGCGCAGCCCCCGCCGATGCAGTAGAAGAAATAAAAGCAATAGCAAACTATATATCCGATAAAAAAGGTGGCGAAGGCTGCGTAAGAGAAATCATCGAAAAAGTGCTAAAAATACAAGGTAAATGGATTACCCCTCTGACATAAAAATTACTGAACAAGATACCAAACGCTTCATAAACATTGTTAAAAGGCATTCCCAATATGATTTCTCTGATTATTCCATTAAATCCTTAACACGTCGCATAGATAGAATTCTAAAAGACTATATGTTAGACATTGATACACTTATAGAACGAATTATTGCAGATAAAAAATTTTTAGAAGAAATTGTAAAAGCTATAACCGTAAATACCACCGAACTTTTTAGAGATCCTGAAATGTGGGAAGAACTATTAAATATCATCCCCAATTTCTTCCCTAATGTTCAAGAACTGCGTATCTGGCACCCAGGAGTATCTTCCGGACAAGAATTATATTCAATGGAAATTATACTCCACATATTGGGAAAACTCGACCAAGCTACAATCTTTGGAACTGATATAAATGTAGATATTTTAGAAATAGCAAAAAAAGGTAGCTATAAAATTTTTGATTTTGATAATTACTTAGAAAATTTCCAAAAAGCTTTAAGAAACTTCCCACAAATAAAATTTGAACATTTCTTTACAATTGATGAAAAAAAAGATACCTATGAAGTTAAACCTTTACTAAAAGAATATCCCATTTTCTTAAAACACGACCTTGTCAATGATGGAAATATTTTCGGCACTAAATTTCATATTATTATGTGCCGTAATGTCCTGATATACTTTAATCACAATCTCCAAAACAAAATTGTGAACTTTTTCTACAAAAATTTATATAAACGAGGGATATTGATAATTGGCAGACACGAAAGTATCATTAACAAAATTAGTGATAAATTCGAAAACAAAAACTGCATTTATCTTAAAGAAGATATCTAAAAAGCAAACTGCAAACTGCAAATTATGTTAATAAAAATATTTGCAAGTGCCGTATTCGGCATAGAAGCACAAAAAATAACAATAGAAGTCGAGATTTCTCGGGGAGCAAAATTTTTTTTGGTAGGGCTCCCGGATAACGCTATAAAAGAAAGCCAACATCGTATAGAAGCAGCTCTTAGAACAAATGGCTATACATTCCCAATAAAACGCATAGTCATAAATATGGCACCAGCCGATGTCAGAAAAGAAGGTGCTTCCTATGATCTCCCACTTGCATTAGGTATCTTAGCCGCCTCAGGACAAATAAAAACAGATAAATTTGATAAATATATGATTATGGGAGAACTCTCCTTAGACGGAACTCTTAGGCCAATACGAGGAGTTCTCCCAATAGCTCTAAATGCTGCAAAAGAGGGATTTAAAGGAATTATAGTACCTATACAAAATGCAAAAGAAGCTGCTGTTATAGAAAATTTAGAAGTCATTGGAGTAAAAAGCCTTGTAGAAACTATCGCCTTCTTAGAAAATAAAAAATCAATCCCACCTACTGTCATCAATTTGCAAGAGGAATTCTTCAACAAAATAGAAACTTACGAAGCCGACTTTGCAGATGTAAAAGGTCAAGAAACAGTTAAAAGAGCTCTTGAAATAGCCGCAGCTGGCGGACATAATATACTAATGGTAGGTCCCCCAGGCTCAGGTAAAACTATGTTAGCCAAAAGAATGCCTTCCATATTACCACCATTAACACTTGCAGAAGCAATAGAAACTACAAAAATACACTCAGTAGCCGGTAAATTGCCACCTAATAAATCCCTACTGACCGAACGACCTTTCCGCTCACCTCATCACACTATCTCAGACGTAGCATTAGTCGGCGGTGGTGCTTATCCTCAACCCGGAGAAATTTCACTTGCTCATAATGGTGTACTATTCTTAGATGAACTGCCAGAATTTAAAAGAAGTGTACTGGAAGTACTCCGTCAACCCCTCGAAGATAGGGTAATAAATATATCCAGAGCTAAATTTTCAGTACAATATCCAGCCAGTTTTATGCTCGTTGCTGCTATGAATCCTTGTCCTTGTGGTTATTACAATCATCCGGAAAAAGAATGCGTCTGCTCTATAAACGCAATAAAAAAATATCTAAACAAAATATCTGGTCCCCTTTTCGACAGATTTGATATTCATATAGAAGTTATTCCCGTACCTTTTAAAGATTTAACAAATCAGCAAAAAGCCGAAACAAGCGCACAAATACGCGAAAGAGTTATAAAAGCGCGTAAAATCCAACAAGAACGCTTCCGCGACTACCCTAATATCCATTACAACGCTCAAATGAATAGCAAACTTATTTCAAAATTCTGTAAAATAGACCAAACCTCCTTATCTTTGCTAAAAAATGCTATGGAAAAATTCGGACTCTCCGCACGAGCTTACGACAGAATACTAAAAGTATCTCGCACAATAGCAGATTTAGAAGGCTCCGAAAATATTACTCCTTCACATATAGCAGAAGCTATCCAATACAGAAGCTTAGATAAAGAATCTTGGGGAACATAATTCCTTATATTGTGGTAATTTCAGAAAAAATGGGAAACAAATACTTGGAAATACTCCAAAAATACTGGGGATATCAGTCTTTTAGACCTCTTCAAGAAGAAATAATACGTTCAGTTGCAGAAGAGAAAAAAGACACCTTGGGACTACTACCTACCGGTGGGGGCAAATCTATAATATTTCAAGTTCCGGGAATTGCCCTCGGAGGTATAACTCTTGTTATTTCCCCTCTAATAGCCCTTATGAAAGATCAAGTAGAAAATCTCCGAAAAAGAAATATCCAAGCAGCAGCAATATATACAGGTATGACTGAAAAAGAAATAATCCTAACTCTTGAAAAAGCAGCAAATGAAGAAATAAAATTCCTATATCTTTCCCCTGAACGCTTGGGTACTAAAATTTTTCTTGAAAATATAAATCAACTCCCAGTAAAATTACTTGCTGTTGACGAAGCCCATTGTATATCTCAATGGGGCTATGATTTTAGACCTTCATATCTGAAAATTGCCGATATTAGAGAATATTTCCCACAAGTACCAGTCCTCGCATTGACTGCTACCGCCACTGAGGAAGTTATTGAAGATATCCAAGAAAAATTAAAATTCAAAGAAAAAAATGTTTTTAGAAAAAGCTTCCGACGCGAAAACTTAATATATCTGGTCAACAAAACCCCAAATAAACTGGGGCGAATGTTGGAAATAGTAAATACTATACAAGGCTCCGGTGTGATATACCTCAGAAGTAGAAAAAAAACCGAACAAATAGCTAAATTCCTACAAGAACGAGGTATTTCCGCAGATTTCTATCACGCAGGAATAGACCCGAAACTAAAAGATAAAAAACAACAAGAATGGAAAAATGATAAAACAAGAATAATCGTTGCTACTAACGCATTCGGAATGGGGATAGATAAGCCAGATGTCAGATTTGTAATACATTTAGACTTACCAGACTCATTGGAAGCATATTTCCAAGAAGCAGGCAGAGGCGGAAGAGACGGTAATGACGCATATGCCTTTTTAATTTATACAAACGAAGATAAAGAAAAATTACTAAATTCTATCCAGACAAACTTTCCCCCCGAAAAAGAAATTATCAGAATTTACAACGCCTTAGGTAATTTCTTAAAACTCCCAATAGGCAGTGGAAAAAATCAAAGTTTCCCATTCGATCTATACGAATTTGCCACAGAATACAATCTCTCGCCTCTAAAAGTTTACAATAGTCTAAAAATACTCCAAATTGAAGGATATCTGGAATTCAACGAAGAAAAAATCTATGAACGCTCTAAAATTAGAATTCCTATCACACAAAGAGAACTATACAAATTCCAAGTAGAAAATCCTAAATACGAAAACTTTATAAAATTCCTTCTAAGAACATACACAGGCATTTTTAACGATTATGTCCCTATAAATGAATTTTATATCGCAAAAAAAACAAAAGTTGACGTTAAAATTATATTTAAACTACTAAACAAACTTCATAAATTAAATATCATTGATTATATCCCGTTCCGTGAAGGAAATTTTATAACTTTTCTGGACGATAGACTTCCGGAAAAAGATATTATTCTCTCCAAAGAAAAATACCGCTTCCTCAAAGAAAGATATAAACAACATATTCAAGCCGTAATAAACTATGTTGAGAGCAAACAGTGCCGCAGTCAACTACTTTTAGAATACTTCGGAGAATATAACTCCCCTGAATGCGGTAGATGCGATATTTGCTATATGAAAAATAAAAATTACAATAATGAAACGCCAATAGAAAAAGAATTATTAAAATTACTGCAAAATAGAGAAATTTCACTATCAGAAATTAAAAAATTATTCCCAAATAGAGAAAAACAAGCTATTGAAACTATCAGAAAACTAATGGATAGAAAAGTCTTAATAATTACAAAAAATAAACATCTAAAACTTACAAAATGAAAGACGAATTCCAATCTCTTGGCAATATCATAAAAAAATACTTCAAAGCAAAAGGCTTTGATATCAAAATTGCAGAAGCTAAAATAAAACAAAATATACACAAAATTATCCCGCCAAAAATAAGCTCTGAAATATTAGAAATGTTCATTACAAATAGAAAACTCTATATCAAAATAAATACACCCATTGCAAAACAGGAATTACTCTATCATAAAGAAAATTTAAGAAAAGAAATACAAAAAATCGCTGAAAACGCAATTGACGACATTATCATATTCTAAAACTACATAGTTATCAAAGATTTATCTAAAAAATGCCGCAGTTCTTTATTTTGTACATTCATTAAATCTTGACGAGTACCACTCCACCAAGAAGTTCCATTATAGATAAAAACAATATTATCGCCTATTTTAAATACAGAGGAAATATCATGTGTATTAACAATAGTTACAGTGTTATATTCCTTTGTCAAACGAACTATCAAATCATCTATAAGCCTAGAACTTACTGGATCTAATCCAGAGTTCGGTTCATCAAAAAATAAATAACGAGGATTAGAAACAATAGCCCTTGCTATTGCAACCCTTTTTGCCATTCCACCACTTATTTCACTGGGATATAAATTTTCAACATTATAAAGATTCACACTATGTAAACTCTCGATTGCACGTTCCCTCCTTCTACGATAATCCCAATCTGTAAACATATCAAGGGGAAACATGACATTCTCTAATACTGTTAAAGAATCAAATAATGCTCCCCCTTGAAAAACCATACCTATCTCTTTACGTATCTGCTTTTTATACTTTGTTTTTTCACCTGAAAAAATACGCCCATCATACAATATTTCCCCCCTATCTACCTCATGCAAACCTACTATTGACTTTAAAAGAACAGTTTTCCCAGAACCACTCTGCCCTATTATCAAATTTATTTTACCTCGCTCAAAAATAGCATTTACATCATTTAAAACTTGCTTATCTCCAAATTTTTTATATACATGTCGAACTTCAACCATTATGTTAACATTAACTGGGTTATTATTAAATTAAAAAGCAAAATCAATACACTACTATATACTACGGCTTTTGTGCTTGCTCTACCAACACCTACTGCGCCCCCTTTTACATAAAAACCCCAATATGAAGAAACTGTGGAAATTATAAACGCAAATACTAACATCTTTACCAATGAATAAACAATAAAATAGGGAACAAAATATGTACGAAGCCCCATAATATATGTAGCAGGAGTAATTAAATCAGTGGTAATGGATACTAACCACCCCCCAATTATACCCATTATCATACTCATAATAGTCAATAAAGGAAAAAATATCAAAGCAGCTATTAATTTAGGTAAAACTAAATATCCAGCTGAATTTATACCCATAATCTCCAAAGCGTCAATTTGCTCAGAGATACGCATAGTCCCTAACTCAGAAGCTATATTGGAGCCAACTTTGCCAGCTAATATTAAAGCTATCATAGTAGAAGAAAACTCCAATAACATGGAATCACGAGTTCCTAATCCTATTACATAACGCGGTATTAAAGCATTATTAAGATTATATGATGTTTGAAGAGTAATTACAGCCCCTATAAAAAGAGAAATAATAACCACAATACCAATGGAATTAACGCCCATTTTACGCAACTCTCGTAATATCTGCAAATAATACGGAGAGGCTTTCTCCGGTTTAGCAAATACCCTTAGCATAAAAACTGCATAACGACCGAAATTATATAAAACTTCTTTTATAACCTTCATATTACAAGCCTATTGCATATTGGCGTAATTTATTCATCAAAATTTTTTTTCTGCTTTCTGAGACATCTATTTGTTCGCCATTAGTTAGCTCTACATAGCCACCTCGCCCTTTTACAAATTTCTTTATATACTTCAAATTTACAATATGCTTATTATGAATCCGACAAAAATGATAAGGTTCAAGCATTTTTTCATACATCTGTATAGACTTAGAAACAATTATTCTTTTGCCATTTGTAAAATAAAAGGTCGTATAATTATTACTAGATTCACAACGAATAATATCGTCAATGTCAATAACATGCATACCAGAGGAAGTAGATAATATCAAACGTTTTAAGTCTCGTTCTCTATTTAATACTCCTTTTAGTATTTCCAATTGAGTATTTAAATCTGCTCTCTCAGAGCTTTTCAACTCCTCTTTATATCTATTGACAGCATCTTGTAAATCTTCAACTTTTACTGGTTTTAATAAATAATGTAATGCAGAAACCTCAAAAGCCCTAATTGCATAATTATCATATGCAGTAATAAAAACAACTTTAAAATCTTTATCTTTTATTTTTTCCAAAACTTCAAAACCATCGCCATCTGGCATAGATATATCCAAAAAAACCAAATCAGGTTTTTTCTCACTTATAACTTTTACTGCACTCTCAACACTATCAGCTGTCCCAATTACTTGAACCTCCGGGATATATTTCTCCAAAAGCTTTTTAATTATCATTTGACTATTAGGCTCATCATCAACAATCACCGAACGTATTAATTTTGTGTCCATATTTTTTTCCATAAAGATTAAAAAAATATTCCTTTTTTTCAAGTACTACTTTTAAAGGCTTTAACTTATTTCTGCTTCTATAATTAAGATCAAAATTATAAAACTTTGACAAATTTTTTGCAATATGAATTACAAAGTATCATTCTTCATAAGAAAATTTATACTATCTTTTTTCACAGTGTCGTGTACCATAGGAGCCATATAATATAATTTAAACTTCATATTTCCGCGATGCTTAGGTTTATACATACAAATAGGATAAGAACTTTTGGTCATTATCCATACGGCTAAGCTATCCATCCATATTTTAGCTGCTTTTAAACGAGGATGTGCGCCATCTGGATATCGTGTAAAATGAGGATTATTCATTGATATTTTATAAGTAGGAAAAAATCGATCTTTACCAACTATTCTAAGTAATAAATCATTAATTCCCGTATCTTTTTTCCAATTTGGAGGACCTATCCATATAAATGGAATATCACCAATTTGTCGTAATATTCCTCTGATATACTTTTCCCTTTTGTTTATATCTGGGACAAATAGCTCATTGGAACCCAATAAAACAAAAATATATGTCGGCTTAACTTTATTTACATAATAAGCAAATGTATCATCAATATTATACCAAATTGTATTTGCAGCATCCCATATCACAACAGAGAGTTTATGTCCATTATATTGACAATAATCTCTTAAAGGCCAACGAAATACTCCCGTCATAGAATCTCCTATAAGCAAAATATGCTGTGAAGTGGTATCTATTGGACTTTTATAATTGTATAAATTAGTATCAATATGTTCTATTGGCACTTGCTGCTCAAAATTATTATCGCAGGAAGTCAAAAAAATGATCAAAAAAAATAGCTTAAAAATTAGTTTCATAATGAGAGATTTTTTTCAAAAACAAATTCATTGCTTCTACTTTTTTTTCGTCAAACTTGTAATCTATATAATGTTCTAAATAGAACTTAGCATCTACTTCGGAAAAATTAGTTTCCAATTTTTTGGAGAAATATTCTAATGTTGCGGAAATATTATTAACGCCATAATTTAAAGCACTGTTGAATAAAGTTAAAAATTCTGTATCCATAGGTTCAGTAGAAATCCATACCGCAAAAACAAAAGGCAAGCCAGTATATTCATACCAATGTTTGGCTAAATCATAAGAAAAAATATGTTTTTTACGTTCAGAGAATGCTCTATCGCCTATTACTATACCTCCGATATTGCCTTTTATCTTTTTCTCATATTTTCTATCAGATCTCAGCCATCTGGGAGATATTTGCCAATATTCTTTTGCTAATATATAAGCAAGTCTATTTGATGTTTCTGATTGATAATCAAGATATATTGCCTTCATATCTTTCAAAGGTTTATCGCCTACTAACAAAACACTCGCAACTTCTCTATTTGTTCCAATACAGTAATTTGAAACTAAAAAATATCTATTAAAAAGAGGTAAAGATCCAACAGGTATAAGTCCTATTTGGGCTTCACCTTGCAATAAACGTTGCGTACAAAGAGACGGATATTCTATTTGTATATCAATTCTATTATTCAGCTGACTATATTTATATAAACCAAACAAAAATGGCCAGCTATTCATATAAGAAACAAGGACAACTTTTATTTTTTTTACCATATTTTTTGGCAGAATAAAAAAAATTTTCTACTTTTAAAAAAAAAAGTTATGCCAAATCCAGTAGTCAAAAATTTAGAAAACGTTGCTGCAAAAACAGGCGGTTCCGCTCTCCCTATGACATTACAAGGAACTATAAATAAATCAATTATTCTTTTCTTATTAGTTATACTGAGCGGAACTTACACATGGAAGCTTACTATGGTCGGAAATGCGATGGCTATGTCTCTACTATGGGTAGGAGTAATTGGCGGATTTATTACTGCTTTAATAGGTATATTTTCACCAAAGATAATTCACATTATTGCTCCTATATATGCCTTGTTTGAAGGTTTATTCTTAGGTGCAATATCTGCGGTATTCAATGCAGTATATAATGGAATAGTATTGCAGGCTATACTTCTGACTTTTGCTGTTTTTACAGTTATGCTTCTTTTATATAAATTTAGAATTTTAAAAGCAACACCGGGTTTTGTAAAAGGTATTATTTATGCAACAGGTGGAATAGCTCTATATTACTTAGTAGCTATCGGAGCTCAGGCATTCTTTCATAAAGATTTATCAGTATTTGCAATGGGTACAGCCGGCATCTTTGTCCAAATAATTATAGTAGGTATCGCTGCTTTGAATTTAGTCTTGGATTTTAATTATATTGAAACAGGTATAAGTCAAGGATTACCTAAAAAAATGGAATGGTACGGAGCTTTTGGGCTCTTAATAACTATCGTATGGCTATATATTGAAATTTTAAGGCTTCTTGCAATAGCTAACAGACGTTAAATAAAATGGGACTGTCTCGCCTAAGGCAATATCGGGGCAGTCCCATTTTTATTTTTTAAGAAAATTACTTTTCTGTAAAATCAACTATTTCCATATCCGAAGGATATCTACTTTTATCAAATTCAAACATTTTATCGTTAATCAGGGGATTTGATTTATACTCCAAGATATTTACCACTTGTTGTACTCCATTTTTACCTTGATACATAATGCTAACCAATTGATTTTTATTTTTATCTATCCAAATACGAATAATTGAATAAGGGACACCCTTAGGGTGTTCTGGATATAAATCTACCACATAAGCCTCTGTTTTTTCAGTAGTAATTTTACCATTTTTTTTAACCTTTGCATCAAAAGTTGCAATACCACGAAGCCGATATTTAAAGCCACTTTTATAGACATCTAAAACGCCACGAGGTGTAAGTATCTCAGAGCTTGCAGTATCATAGAAAGTTATATCCATTTCATTGGACTTTTTATTAAAACTATAAACTTTTTTCCCGTCGCAAAATGTTTCTACATTAGGCACAATCAGCTTAAACTTATCACCTTTAACAAATAAATAGCCTTTAAAACTATTTTCTGATGAATCTGCTGCATTATAATAATTATACTCAAAATAAACCCTAACAGTGGTATCCTTCGCCATTTTTTTTGAAAGTTTATCAAGTACCTTTCTGGCTTCTGGGTCATGAACCCGTCGTTCATATTCATCATTCTGAGAAAAAACTTTAAAACTTAACACCAAAATAAAAAAGAGAAAAAGCAATTTTTTCATTGTTAAAAATTTTCCAATTAAATTTAAAACTCAAATTTCAGTAATTTATTTTGCAGGCATACTTATAGCGTCAAATAAGGCTTTAATTTATTAAACTGCTCAGGAGTAAAAATTTTTTTATTCAATAAATCGTCTATGGAGGAAAAAGGTCTATTTTTAATTATCATATCAGCCTTTTTCCATCCGATATAAGGATGTCTTCCGAGCATTTTTCTTTCTGCTGTATTTATATGTATCTTTTTGATTATCAATGGATTTATACGCACAGAATCTTGTAATAATTTCAATAATTCAGGTGTCAAAACTTTTATTTCTTTTAATTGGTCAAAGCTGTAAAAACCTCCTAATCTATCGCGATATTTTTTTATTACCGAAGCAATTTTTTTATCTTTCACTAAATAAAAAATATCATAAAAATTTGCTGAATTCAGCTCAGGTATAAGTTTACTTTTATCTATACGAATATAAGGCTTTAACTTTGTAAACATTTCATCTGAGACGAAATTCAATTTTGCGAAATCTGCGGCATTATAAAATTTCCAACCTTTATTTCTAAGTCTAATAATGGCAGCTGCTTGCTTTTTAGTAAAACCTAATTGTTGTAATTGTTTTTCACTTACAGTATTAGGGTCAAAATAAAAAAGCTTTGGTACAGAAACATGGCTTTTTCTATCAGGCAAAAGAATATAAGGTTTTAAAATTAAATATTGTCTTGTTCTAATAGAATAAACTTTTTTAAAATCATCTTTTGTGATAAATCTACCACCCCGTTGTTGATACTCTCTAATATTTCGGATTTGTTTTTCTGTAAGCCCAAGACGTCTAAACTGCTCATCAGTTGCTGTATTAGGATCAAATGGGAACAACTTTAAAGTATCATATCTGGCAATAATATATCTATCCAAGCGATTATATAAATTTTTATTAAATACAGGACGCAAAGAAGCATAAAAATCAAAAACTTCCTTCTGAAATGCATTATTATTATAGACTGTTTTTTCTGAGTTAATATTTTTATTCAATAGTAAAGAAAGTAAAAGAAAATTTATCAATATCAAAAGAATCAGCCCTTTCAATTGTGAAGAAGTAAACCAAAAATAATTTTTTAACAAGTTGCGCAAAGTTCTGATTTTCATATCAATACTTTTGCTGAAAAATCTCACTTATAGACTGATTTTCATAAACACGCTTTATAACGTCTGCAAAGTGTTTAGCAACTGATAGGACTTTTATTTTTTTAGTTTCAGCTCTTAAAGGAATTGTATCCGTAACGAGTAATTGTGTAATATCCGAATTTTCTATACGTTGGTATGCATTTCCAGAGAGTACAGGATGAGTAATAGCAGCTATTACAGATTTTGCCCCCATTTCAAACATAACCTCAGCAGCTTTTATCAAAGTACCGCCTGTATCTACAATGTCATCGACAATAATCACATCTTTTCCTTTTACATCGCCAATAACCCTCATTTCAGCGACTTCATTAGGCTTTGTTCTCGCTTTATAACAAATAACCAAAGGCACATGCAGCAGACTTGCATATTTATTAGCCCGTTTAGAAGCCCCCATATCAGGTGCTGCAATGACAACATTATTCAAATTAAAATTTTCTTTAATATAAGGAATAAAAACAGATGAAGCAAACAAATGATCAACCGGAATATCAAAAAAACCTTGTATCTGGTCAGCATGTAAATCCATAGTCATTATTCTAGAAACATTTGCAGCAGTTAACATATTAGCCACTAATTTAGCACCAATAGGCACTCTCTCTTTGTCTTTTCTATCCTGCCTTGCATAACCATAATAAGGAATAACAGCAACGACTTTATATGCAGAAGCTCTATAAGCTGCATCTATCATAAGAAGCAATTCCATAAGATTTTCTGCCGGAGGGAAAGTAGATTGAACAATAAATACAAAAGCACCCCTTACTGTTTCTTTAAAAGAAGGCTGCAATTCGCCATCACTAAATTGCACTAATTCGCTTAAACCTAATGATATTCCTAAATGAGCACTTATTTTTTCTGCTAAATAACGAGAGGCTGAACCTGCAAAAATTTTAAAATCGTGGCGTGGCATTTTTTAGCTTTTTTTCAAAAATAATGCAAATCTTAAAATTTACAAAATTTCTATATGTGCCTCATCTGTTATTTTCTCACAATAATAACATTTCAGCTCCAAAGGTTCTTTAGAAACTACTGAAAAACGAGGCATTACTTTTTCATGATTTGTAATACACATAGGATTAAAGCATTTAACAATACCATTTATTGAATCAGGAATTTGCACTAATTTTTTTTCAACCACTTGATAATCTTTAATAATATTTATTGTAGCCTGATGAGCTATTAAAGATATTTTATCTATTTCCTCAGGCTCAAAAAAACGTCCGGAAATTTTTATAATTGCTTTTTTATTTAGTTTTTTACTTTCCAAGTTTGTACCAAAAGTAATCTGATGCTTACAATTATCAAGCTGCAAAATTTTTATAACATCAAAAAGGCGCTCAGCAGGAATGTGATCAATTACAGTACCATCCTTAATAGCACTAACTTTCAGATGTTTTTTCATAAAATTTAGGTTTTAAAACTCCTCATCAGTAAAGATTTCATTCTGATTATATGTATTATTTTCATTTTCTTTATCACAATCTACTGGAATTCCGTCGTCAACAGTTGGTTTTTCAAATTTATCAGTTGGCTTATAAGGTAAAGAGGGGTCAGCATAAACTTTTTTCATATAATAAGCCCATATAGGCAAAGCCATACTTGCTCCCTGTCCCAAAGCAGTTGAAAGAAATCTAACAGAACGCTCCTCACCTCCGACCCATACACCGGTAACCAGATGAGGCGTTATGCCTATAAACCATCCATCTGAATTATTATTTGTTGTTCCAGTTTTACCTGCGATATTTTCATAATTAGTAAAACCATATTTATACCTCAATCTTGCAGCTGTTCCAAATTCTACAACGCCCTTCATAAGAGACAAAACTCTATAAGCAGTATTTTCGTCAATTACCTGGGTCTTTTTAGGTACAGAGGTAGCTAAAATATTGCCATATCTATCTTCAATTTTTTCAATGAAAATAGGGTCTACATGAATTCCTTTATTAGCATAAGTACAATATGCACTTGTCATTTCGAGCAAAGTGACTTCACCGGATCCTACACATAAAGAATATACAGGCTCCAACGGACTTGTTATACCCATTTTACGTACTAGTTTAATAACATTTTCAGGTTTATATTGCTTCATCACCCATGCAGAAATCTGGTTAAGAGATAAAGCAAGACCCATTTTAAGGGTTATCATTTGCCCGTCAAATTTAGATTTTGAAAATTTAGGAGTATAAGGCTTTTTTTTGCCATTTTCCTCTACATTTATTGTCACTGGGACATTTGGCACTTTATAACAAGGAGAATATCCACCGGGCATCATTGCCAATGTATATACAAAAGGCTTAAATGTAGAACCAACTTGACGCCGAGAAAGGGAAACATGATCATATTTGAAATAATTAAAATCTATACCACCCACATAAGCACGTATTTTACCTGTCTGCGGTTCTATTGAAACTAAACCTGCCCTAAGTATTTTCTTATAATACATTATTGAATCGTATGGGGTCATAAATGTATCAATATCTCCATTCCAAGAAAAAACTTTCATTTTGAACTTTTTGTTTTTAAAAACATCAATGATTTCCTTATCGGTTTTTCCGGAGCGTTTCATATCAGCCCAACGTGCACTACGCCGCATAGAATTATACATAATTTTTTCAATATCTTTTTTAGAAAGACGTGGATCAAAAGGACTTCCCTTACGATATCTCGTATTTATACGTTTATAAAACAAAGCTTGTAGTTCTTTCATATGCTCAGCCACTGCTTGCTCAGCATATAGCTGCATACGAGAATTTATAGTTACATAAATTCTTAATCCATCTCTATATATGTCATACGGTGTACCATCTGGCTTGTGGTTCTTATTACACCAGCCATAAAAAGGATCAGTAACCCATTTCAAAGAATC
Organism: uncultured Bacteroidales bacterium; assembly: GCA_964637235.1. Classification (GTDB taxonomy): domain Bacteria; phylum Bacteroidota; class Bacteroidia; order Bacteroidales; family S143-33; genus CAZWVR01. The sequence goes on from CAZWVR010000024.1 coordinate 21,952, forward strand.
ATCATAAAACTTTTGTTTATTCCACTTGGGATAATCTTTCCATTGTGGCTTTTTAGCAGTAAGATATAATCTCAAATACTCTCTAAAATATGTAGCTATACCCTCATTATGAGTTTCTTTATGATAAGAAATTTTTAAAGGTAAAGCTCGTAAAGAATCAAAATATGAAGCCGGTTTAATTTTCCAGCCAGTAATCTTATGCAATTCTTTCTGATATTTTTGTATCTGAGAAATTACTGTATTACGTCTTTTGATTGAATTTTCAGGGTGTAAAATAGGACTGTATTTAGTTGGAGCACGTAATAAACCCACTAAAACTGCTGCCTCTTCAAGTTTTAAAGAATTCGGACTTTTACCAAAAAATATATATGAAGCAGAATTTATGCCATAAGCATTATGCCCAAATGGTACTGTATTTAAATACATTACCAAAATCTCCTCCTTAGTATAATTTTTTTCTAATTTAGCAGCAGTAACCCACTCCTGAAATTTCATAATAATTATTCGCCAGATTTTAGAGATTAAATTCTTCGGAGGAATTTTAAGCTTCTCTCGCATACGATATAAATTCTTGGCAAGCTGCTGTGTTATTGTACTTCCCCCACCAGCAGATTTACCTAATAATATACTCTTTACAAGAACACGAGCAAGACTACGCATATCAATACCTGAATGCTTATAAAAACGAATATCCTCAGTAGCAAGCAAGGCATTTATAATATTAGGAGAAAGACTGTCAAAATGGACTATGGTTCTATTTTCTACATAATATTTGCCTAATACCTGACCGTCAGAAGAAATCACCTCGGAAGCCAAACTGCTCTTAGGATTCTCCAATTCGTCAAAAGGTGGAATAAATCCTAAATTACCAGAGGCTATCAATCCTATTACAATAAATATAAACAAAAAACCAAAAATAAGACCTGCCCACATTATACGAATAACCCATTTAACAATTTTATCTCTTTTATTTGCATCCATATTTCCATACTTTTCAAATACCAAATTTGAAAAAAAAAATAACTTTTCAAATTTTTTATTGACAAAAGTATAGTAAATTTAGAGAAAAGACTAAAAATATTCAATAGGAAGTAATAAAAAACTGCTGTTCAAAAAGTTAAGCCTAAACATCTCAATTTTAGACAATAATAAACTTTTAATTCTTTGTGAGACAGGACGATACTGTTTCTATTATCTATTTTAGGCAATAAGAATCAGAAGCTAACTCTTTAATTTTCAACCTATTATATTAACTAAAAGTATAAAGTCAAGAGTTAAGGATATTGTAAATTTTATTTTTTATTGTAAAATAAAAAAGAGGCGCCTTTTTAGACGCCCCCTTATAGCTTAATAAAAATATACAATCATCTACGGCGAGATTTATACATATTAAGGTCATCTAAAAGACCTAAATTTCTATTATCCTTGCAGCCGAAAACAAAATTTAATCCAAAGTGGAATATAAACATCTTAGAACTCTTAACCCACTTAGTAGCCAGTCCTTGATCATAAGGTTTGTCATAAGCAGTTAAATACCTCAATCCAAGAGCATATGGTGCTATATTATCCATATTCAAATACATCTGCAATGGACCTAAACGATAAGAAAGCCCCAAACCAATATTATTGAATGAACGACGGAACATAGTATAACTGAGAGCAACATTCCAACCATACCAAAAGTTTACATTAGCAGATAAAGTATAAGAAGAAAGTGGTTTATTATGGAAAAAGTATGCGTGATAAAGAAAGCCTAATTTTAACCAATCCTTTGGAGAATAAGCTGCTGCTATATTTATCTTTGTATTTATTCCGGTATAATAACTCTTAGCTTCTTTCTGTAAATTAAGTTGTTGTTTTATAGTATCAATTATATCACGTTTAGCAACAGAAATAATACTATCCCTAATAGCAGAATTCTTTAAAGATTTTGCTACTCCATAATTGGTAATATAACGTGCTAAATCTATTCCCGGAAAAACAAATTGTCCATTGTCAACTTTATAAATAGTATCATTAACATTCCATTTAATAAAACCTAAATCAACAATACTTGCTGAAAATTCATAATCCTTATAGTTATATATTGCTCCTAAATCTATACCTAATCCTCTATTTTTTAGTGAAGTATTAACAAAAGTAGATAGCATCTGACCTATATCAGGAGTAAAATCCATAGAACTTAAACCAAGATCTAATTTAGTAAATTTGGGAATAGAAGTTCTTAAATCTAAATCAGTATTAAAAATCCAATCATAAGCAGACCAATCGCTGTTAGGATCATTTGTAGGATTAACATGCCAATCCAAATTCAACTTTTTAGTATAAATATTCGCAAATCCCTGTAAAAATTTAATTTTACCGCCTACTATTAAGCCTTCTGTAATCTCCTTAGAAGCTCCCAATGATAAAGAATTATAAATATTTAAGTCAAGTCCTAACCCAGATAATGATATATATTGATTAGGATCGTTAAAATAATTTCCATCTTTTAATAAAAATATACTTTTAGGATAAGTAAAAGCGAAATTATTATTATGATAAATATCAAAAGTAAAATACCAGTCATGAACCCAAAATGCAAAATTCAATAGGTTAATCTTATTTTGTATGAATAAATAGTTCATCGGATCTGCTCTATTATATAAATTTTCTACATCTATGGGGAATATGGTATCAGTATTATTTACAATAGCATGCTGATAATCAAAAGCATCAATATATCTAATTCCCCTATGAAAATAAGTAGAGGAGATAGAAGATATACCGGGTAAACCTAAATAAAATGAACAAGAATTTTGACGAGCAGGATTTAAATCAGTAGCCTGAGGTAGATGCATAAAATATAGCACATAATCTGTTTGTGCCTTAATCTTAGGCACTAAAAAAGCCATAATCACTGTTATAATAATTAGAATTTTTCTCATTGTATAGATTTTTTGGTTAAACACTTTTAATGTGATAAATTATAATCAATTTTTACACCTAATTTTACGCCTATTTTATACCAACCGTATATCCTAACATCAAAGCCATTTTGACTATTCGGAGAGTTTAATCTTACTGTCATGATAGCCTTGGCAACATTTTTATCTCTAAGGAGATTAACTTGCTCATGAGTTAAAGTTTTTATCATTTGGCTTTTGACAGATTCAGTAGAAATACCTTGTTGATCTACTTGTGCAGCATCAAATGTCCAGCCCGGATTATCAAAAACTCTCATAATTTCATTACCAGTAGAATCAATAAATATTATTTGTCCTACGCCAGAGACAGGGAAGTCATTATCAATTATCAGTTTCAGGGTTATTGCAGTTATTTCTCTCGCAGTATCTGCTGGTAGTGTAAAATTAGAAGTATCGCCCAGTATTAAATCATTCAAATGTGCTATAAGAGGTAAATCAATGTCAACATCAAGGGAAAGTTTATCATCTTGATGGATAGCATAAGGAGTAGATTGATCTTGATGACTTCCTCCTGTGATGCCTACTGAAATACGCTTAGGTATTGGAGCAAATAAATTCTCCAATGAAGGAATTTCTTGTTTTGTAAAAGTAATTTTACTAACAGCTACCTCACCATCTTGTGTAGGAGCATCAATTGTATATGTACCTATATTATTTTCTTCTAATATAGTATTATCTGGACGTAAAAATCTGAGACTATCCAGACGGAAGAAAGTAACAATAGGTATTTCATTTTTGAATATAAAACTAATTCTTGGGTCATTAAAGAAAAGATGGCCAGATAAGGCACTTTGATATACTTTTAACTTATTCCAATCAGATGTACCACTAGCACTATCTCTATGTATTATAGTATTAGCAGGTACAACATCATTACCTCCAACAAAATAATCAGGATAAATTTGATCTGCTGTCAATACTACTGCATCTTTAAAATACATTCTTAAATGCACCAAATTATTTTGATCAACTTCTGCCCAAAGGCTTGAATCCGTGGAAGGAATAAAATCTTGTAAAGTAAAGTAAGAATCTAATATAGGCACAGCCAAACTTCCATCAATATAAATTACATTGCTATCAGTTTCAGGAAATTGATTTTCAAAAAATAAATCCAAAGGTTTATCCTGACAAGAATTGAAAAATATAATCACTGAAAAAACTGTGAGCAGTTTTAATAGATGTTTTTTCATAATTATTGTTTTTTTATTTTGCCAAATATAATTGTTTTTTATTTTTTTTTGCAACTGAAATTATAAAAAACTCACTGCAAAGTATAATCATATAAAAAGTTATCATATCCGACAATAAGAGAAAAATATGACTGTCCTCGTTTTAATAAAGCAATACTGAAAGGAGTTGTCCCTGCAATAGGAAATAGTTTTATAAGAGACCCATCAGAATTAAACAAATAGATCTTTTTTGCCTTTGCATCTACAACTCCTATTTTTTTATCGGAATTTGAAAATTTAAAAATAATAGGATCACTCTCTATTGGATTAGAAAAAGTATATTTACTCAATTTTTTACCTCTATTATCAAATAGATACATAGTTCTATTATCGATGAATACAAAATCTAATAATTTATCGTTATTCAAATCAGTTGCTATAAATCTATTATTCTCATCTGCTGTAAATGTATGAATTGTTTCTACCCGACCATCTAAAAAAACTTTTTTAACATTACCAGCTGCGTCATTTAATAAAAAGCAAGCATTATTATCATCTACTGCTGGCTGAAAATAAATATTCACATAATTACCCGAAAGAATATTTTCAGATGGTTTTACTCTCACTCTGCCTTGCCTATCCAAAA
>CAZWVR010000025.1:0-26510 GCA_964637235.1 uncultured Bacteroidales bacterium
TCCTTCCTATACTAATAGCCTTATAAATTTCACTTTGACCGATAAATCCTATGTACAAATATTAACTTATGATGGCCGTATTATCCGCACTTATGAATTGCCTCAGGGTAAGCATTCTATTGATGTATCAGATTTGCAAAATGGTACTTATATAATACGTGCAATGAACTTAAAAGGTGTGCATTCTGCAAAGTTTATAAAATACTAATTCCCTATAAATTGGCAATATTTATTTAAATAAATGCGTCCTCCACAAGTTTTGAAAGTGGAGGACGTTTTTTTATAATAATTTGATTATTAGATAGATGTTCTATTTCAATAGAGCTTTTGAGGCTAAAATAAAGATTTACTTAAACGTATTCTGCTCCTTTTTCTAATTTTATGTCATTGACAATCTGTCTTACTTTTTGTTCATCTTTAAAGGTTGTTATTAGTATCATTCCGTCGTCTTCTGCAACTATGATATTTTCTAAGCCTTGAACTACTACTAATTTTTGATTAGTTATATTTATTATGGAATTTTTTGTTTCGTATAATAATACGTTTTCTCCTACTACCACATTATTATTTTCATCTTTTGGTTTAGCTTCGTATAGAGCTCTCCAAGTGCCCAGATCTGACCATCCGAAATCCCCGATAATTACGTATACATCAGAAGCGTTTTCCATAACACCATAGTCAATAGATATGCTTCTAACAGATTCATAAATTTTTTTCACAGCTTCTACTTCGGAGGGAGTATTAAATCTATCTGCATATTTTTCAAACATTTCACTGATGTCTGGGAGGTATTTTGCAATTTCTTTAATTATTACCTCTGCTTTCCAGATAAAAATTCCTGAGTTCCATAGGAATTCTCCACTTTCTATGAATACTTTTGCAATTTCGTAGTCTGGTTTTTCTGTAAAGGTTTTAACTTTTCTAATATCTCCTGTATCGTTGCTGTCAAATTGTATGTAGCCATATCCTGTTTCCGGTCTTGTTGGTTTTAAGCCTATTGTGAGCAGTACATCGTTTTCCGAGGCATATTTTAGTCCTTTTTTTATGTAGTCGATGAATTTATTTTCATCTGTTATTAGGTGGTCTGCGGGAGAAACTATCATTGTTGCTTTTGGGTCTTTTTTTATAAGTTTATAGGCAGCGTATGCGATACAAGGTGCTGTATTTCTCCGTGCAGGTTCTGCTAATATGTTTTCTTGCGGTATGCTCGGTAATTGTTCTTTTACTATGTCTGTATATTCGTGGCTTGTGACTATGTATATGTTTTCATCGTCAAAGATATGTTTTAATCTGTCATAAGTTTGTTGCAGTAATGTTCTGCCTACTCCTAAGATATCCAAAAATTGTTTGGGTTTAAAAGAGCGACTTAAAGGCCAGAATCTACTGCCTACACCTCCTGCCATTATAACTGCATAATTTGCCATATATTTTGTTTTTTGATTTTTGCAAATATAAAAAAATTAGAATAATGAACTAATATTTACTAATCCGCTGTGTATCAATCTATTGTTTTCAATTCTACCTGAATAACTAAAAGTTATATGTAGATTTTGCAGAATATTTTTTGAAAGTTTAATATTTATTAAAAAATTAATTCCAGGTTTATAGCCTTCTAATAAATTGTAAATCAGGGGATTTTCTTTTGTAGCGTTTAAATCATTATAGATAAAGTTTAAATTTACTTCTGTTTGAATGCTTTGCATATAAGTTTGCCATTTAAAATCAATATTATGAATTTTTGCTCTTAATGAAGTATCTTCCGCTGTTTTGTATTTAAAATTATATGAAAAAATTAAGGTATGGGGTTTTAGGTTTATGGAGCTTTGTATCTGAGAGGATTTTTCTGCAATGGTAAAGTTTGAAGCTTCAAATGTTTCTGATTTGCTGATATTTTTACCTGTTGAAAGTTTTATTGAGATAATGGCTAAATTTTTATAAAAATATGAAAAAATAGCACTATTGAACTTATTTATGTTGCTTTGCTGTCCAATGAACGTATTTTCTATTTGTGTGCTGCTGTTGTACTTCCATTCGAAAGATAGGTTTTTTAGAATTTTGAAATTAAGCCGATTGATTAGGTATGACCTCTGTGCAACTATTTTATTATCAAAGATATTTAAAGATGTCAATTTCTTATCAAGATTGAATGAAAAAATGTTTTTTAAGCTTTTTAGTTTTTTGGTTTTCTTGAAAAAAAGATACGGAATGATGTTAAATGATCCGTTTATACGATATAAATATATTTTTTCAGATTTATTTGTTTGGACTGGCACTTTGATATATTCGGCTTTATCGGCAAATTTAGCTATTTCAAATTCATTGATTTGTTGTTTTCCGTCGTGATTGTAATCAATCCATTGATATTGTCCTTTTCTGGGTTCAACTTTTAAGAAAATGAATTTTTCTTTTGGCTGTTGTCCTTGTTGTTGTATATAAAACATATTGAATATCAAGCCTTTATAGAAAAAGTTTATTTTTTCTTGTGCCCAAAGGCTTGGAATATTACTACTATCAATAGCTGTAAACTTTCTATATCCTGCTATAATATTGGTTTTTAGTTTTTTTCCCTTAATTTTGCTTTCTAATATAAAGTTATTACTTACTGATTGTTGATAAAAAGTAGTGTCTGATAAATAGTTATACCGTCGGAATACTTTTAAATTCAGTAAATATCTATTTGTATCTTTGTTTTGTAGGAATAGACCAAATCTGTGGAACATAAATGAATTAGTGTCAATAGTGTTATATTTTTTTATAACATTTATTTCATTTTCATACTCTGCTCCAAAAATCATTTTATTTGTATATAGCACATTTGTAATATTACTGCGAATAAAAGTTGTGTTGAGTAATATTTGGTTAGTTTTTAGTAGAGAAAAATGATAAGTTTTACGCCATAAGTGAATTGTATCTCTTAGAAGAAAATATGTTTTTAGTCCTGAGTAATTTTTGTAATAATTTAGAAAAGATGTTGTTAATCTAATATATCCCAATGCAGACTTATTTAATACGGAAAAATTTCTGTTTTTTTCATTTGCATTATGTTTTGTTAATAAGTTCCAATCTCTGGCAAATTCTATACTTCTAAAAGTTTCAAAAGCTTTAAAATTTTGGCTTATAAAGCTATATGAAGCTAAAAATTGCCATTTATGAACGTTGTATTTTATAGTTGCTTTTTGTGCTATTCCTTTTAGTGTTTTTGGAGTAAAGGTATTAGTATTATTGAGGCTTAGGTCTCCTTCATAGAGAAAAGTTATGTTTTTGTTATGCCATTTTGTTCCCAAAGAGAATATTTTTTTGCTTTTGGGAGTTTGGAGTATAAATACTGGTTCATAATTGCCTTGTTTTTGTCCATTCTTTGGCGCTATCCATTTATATATAGTTCCATTTAGACCGGAAGCGTCTATGATATAATTTCCATTGTTTTCTCCTACGTAGGCAAAGCTTGCTGTATATATTGCTTCTTTATCTGTTGAATAGACAAGTATATTTTTATAGACTTTTCCGTTAATTATTGTGTCTATTTTTTTATAACGTATTTTTGCCGTACTATCTATTCTATAAGATGGATAAAAAATTTTTGTACTAGTATCAGGTAATGAAGCTAAAAATAATTTTTCTTTATCAGTAAGTGGCTCAATAGATTGATTTTTAGCATCATATGATGTATAAAAACCGGCTTTTACTTCAAAGTTTTTAAATCGTGAATTTATTGTAGCATAGTCAAAAAATTCGGGATAAAATTTTTGTGCATATTGAAATTCAACGATAATTCGAGATTGAGAGTTAATTGGACATTTAGCTGTAAATGTTATTTCTGCTTTATCGTAGTCTATAATATAGTCATTATTTCTGCCACGTTTTTTTAGTTTTCCATCTACATAAACTCTCTCTGAACCAGCCACAATTATGACAAAAGTTTCTCCGTTTGCACCTTGAAGTCTGTAAGGACCTTGATTGCCTTCTTCTCCTTGGAATTTTTTTCGTACATATTTACCTTTGGCTATTGAAAAACCAGCTTTATATATTGTGGAGCTATCCTTTATTTTATAACTGAGACCTTTTACTTGTTTATTATAACGTATAAAATTTGAATTTTTGCTTATAAAGTTTATATCACCAGCTTTAAAAGTGTGTGTGTTGTCGTAAGCCTTTATGTATGCTTTGGTTAAATCTGTTATGTTAATTGTAGTGCCTTCTGGATTGACTGGAATACTATTGTCTGTTATATATGCCTCAATATGCATACCGTCTGCTAATTTGCCTTGTAATTTCAAATTTAAATTTGAGCCCATTACTAAACTTTGCGTATTGCCTATACTTACATAGCGACTAATTACTCCTTCTGTCTTAATATTCTCATTGTCAGTGATAATTTCGCCGTAATTTTCTTCTGACGGTAAAAAGCTTTTGCCAAAACCCGGAACAATTTGCGTGCTATCAAAGAGTTTTATTTTTTTAAATATATTTATCGGTAATCTCTGATATTCAATGGAAAAACTTTCCCGAACTGTATCGTCAAATATTATTGTTGAATTTTTTATATCTACAAAATAATGCGGTAATACGTGTTTAGATATTATTTTTAGCGTGTTGGGAATAATTGGCAGGCTGTCTATTTTATATATTTTTTTACCAGGAACACAGTTTTTTACTTGTTGAGCAAATACATTTGTATAGCTTATAAATATTAAAACGAGAAGTATTTTAGAGGCTTTACTCATTGATTATTAGAATTTTATTAGGGCGTATCCCTCGCTCGCTGCTGGGGCAGCTCGCTCGGGTCGGGCTTTCCGCTTGTATTCGGCTCGGCAAAAAACAGCTGCGGCTATTTTTTATAAAACAATATTCGTTTATAAATGCTTGGTGCTTATAGTTTTGCATTTCCGATATTTTATTCTTTTTGGCGTGCGTGGGGCTTCGCTCCGCCGCTCAGCCTCCGCCGCCAAGCCGCAGCAAGTTTTTGCCTTCGCCTCATATCGCTCCAATCCCTTACGCAATCGCCACTATGCCAACCCTATTTTATGCCTTAATCGTATTTTTATTGCACTAAATCCTTTGTTAACAATTGATAAACTTTTATTTTCCATTGATAAGATTTTTGTATTCATAAATAAAACTGATTTTTTTTATCAAAAAAAATATGTCCCAAATCCCTGAGAAGTTGAAAAATAATTGGCTTAATAAGATTGCATTTCTTACTTCTCATAATTTTTATTATAATCTCTTTATTTTTACCATTTTTGCTTTTTTTCCTGTTTTTATGATATCTATTTTTCTTCCTATTTTTATTGCTGCAATTTTGATAGTTTTATATATAACTATTGCTATGTGGGTTTATTATAAGTTCTCCTCAGATAAATATCTGTCATTTTTGCGTTCTGCTAATAAAAATCTTGTTTATAATAATGCTCAGAAGGCTCTTAAAAATTTAATTTATGCATATACTTTACGCACTTCTCGACCTTTAAAATCTTTGATAAAGGATATTACTACCGCTTTTAAATTTCACGATTTATGCAAATTTTACCAAGTTTCCTCTATCCTTGATTATAATAATAGAATTTCAGAAAAAGAAAAAGAAACTTTACAAAAACTTAAAAAACTCTTAGAGTTAAAAATGAAATTACAAACCAATGCTCAAAATTTGCAAGATAAAATAAATCAATTAGATATAGAATTTATAGATGCCTCTTCTGATCAATTAGAAAATTACAAAGCAGTAGTTCAATCTTATAAAAAAGCATTGGAACAAGCTCAACGTAAAATAGCGGATTTGGAACTTCTTGAACAGAAACTTTTTGATCTTTATAATTCTTTGTCTGAAAATAAGTTAGATTTCTCAATATATATACAAAAAAATGATAGTGGAGCTACTGTTTCTGAATCAAAAGAGGATAGCATAACTTTACTTTATAAAAATCTGAAAAATGAAATGTAAAAGATCTTTATGCCAAGAAATACGGAGCGAAATTTTTGATTTTTCAAAAGGATATACTAAAAAATATGCCGATGAAAAAAGTTTACTTTATAGAAAACTTTCAGTGATTTTTTTTCTTGTATTTTTGCTCTCTTTTGCTATTGTCTTTTTCTTGGATTATTATAATATTTTAACATCTTTTATATTCATTGCGAGCCCTTTGCTTGCTATCATTTTTTATATCAGATATACGGTTCGTATGAATAAAGCTTATCCTTTGAATATAAAATTGTTGAATAGAGTTCTGCTGTTTTTAAATGATTCTAACGATGATTTTTATACATATCCAGTAGAGCGCATTTTTAAATTATTGATTCAGAGTTATATACTCACCAAAGATGATATAAATTTAAAGCAGAATATAAAAAAATTGATAAAAAAAATAGCCATAGAAAATGATATGCATTTTTCCGATGACTTGCAAATAGCGCAAGAGATAGAACAGCTTTTAGATAGCCCATATTTTGTTAAAGATAAAACAGTAAAACAAATTATTTCACAACTTTTGATACATCTAAAAAATATACTTCGGATATTGGATTCTATGTATATGAAGCTTAAAAAATTAAAGGAGAATACAGAACTTTTGAAAAGTGAGATAAAAATATCCGAAAAACCGCAAAAACAACAAAAACAAGAACTTTTTTTAAAATATAATGAAACTTATCAAAAAGAACAAAATTTATATCTGGTTTTATATAAGATTCAAAAAGAATTATTTGAACTTATTGAAAACATCGCAGCTAACGAGAATAATAACAATAAAATTATTGAACTAAAAAAACAAGCTAATGCAATTTTAATGGCTTTGAAAGAATTTATCCCTAACTTACAAGAGCTTGCAAATAACTTATCAGACACTGAACTTTATAATAAATATCAGACTTTGAAGGAACATTATTTAGCTAATTAGTCCTTGATTTTGGGAATAATTTTTATATCTGCCTCTGTTATAGATTTAACATCATTACATATCTCTTGGGTATCTTCGTCTGAATAATACCAATAAACAGTTAATTTAGTATTAGTTGCATTTTTCATACGATTGATAAGATAAGTTAAAACTTTTATAGTTGACGAGTTCATATAGTCTAAATCAATAATCAATTTTGTTTCTTTCTTTGGATTTTTAAGATATTCTTCTATCCATTCTAATGCAGGACCAAAAGTGTTATAAGCATCTTCGGGGAGGGATCTTTTGTATATTCGTAATTCACCAGTTTGAGCGTCGAATAGAAAGTCCGGCAGTTTGAAGCTGTTTTTTATATATAATCGTTTTTGTTCCATTTTTCTCCAAAATTAAAAGTAATAAATTAAAATTTCAAAATAAAATTTGTTGTAGCTACTATACCTGCTGTTTCAGTTCTTAGAATATTATTTGCCAACTTTACCGCTTTATATCCAGCTAATTTTGCTTTCTCTATTTCGTATTGTTCAAAACCTCCTTCTGGACCTATTATAACTATAAATTTTTTTATATCAAAATTTATTGTATTTAACAAAAATTGTTCCGCATTGCATACTGTTATAAATTTTTGAGATGATTTTGTATTTTCTATTTCTATGAATTTTTCAAAAGATATTATTTGATCTATTGTAGGTTTATAAGCATTATGTGATTGCTTTATTGCTGCAATTGCTATTTTTTCTAATCTATCTGTGCGTATTTTTCTACGTTCAGTCCTCTTGGTATAAATGGGGGTAATTCTATCAATGCCTATTTCTGTACTTTTTTCTATAAAAAATTCAAATCTATCAATATTTTTAGGTGGTGCTATTGCAATATGTAAAAAATAGAAACGTTTGTTATAATTTTTTATGATTTTTATTACTTTAAATAAACATATTTGCTTAGTTTTGTTTTTTAGATAGGCAATAACAACATTGCCTTTACCATCTGTAATTCCGACTTTTTCTTCTGGCATTATACGTAAAACATTGCAATGATGTGCTTCTGTATCTTCTATGATAATATCAGAAGCTGTAATATTTAAATCAGGTTTATAGAACCAGTGCATAGTTGATGAATTATGCAATATGGGAGAGTTTGTTTTAGGTTATTTAGGGAATAAAAAAGGGGCTGCCAAGCAGCCCCTTATTATATTTAGTGAACGCCTTTACGAACGTCCCACCACATTTGACGTCCCCAGAAGTCGTCTTTGATACCTAAACCGTCAACAGCTGCGTGATAGTTTGCTCCGTTGAGGTTCTTTTCATCAACAGGATATGGATAACGGAATGGTTGACGATTATGTGTTCCATAAGGTGATAATGGTGCTTCTGGCAGAGGTGGGAAGTCTGTTCTCCTTTGTTCTGCCCAAACTTCTTGACCTTGCTTAAATAAAGCAATCCATTTTTGGATATAAATTTTAGCTAAATGATCATCATAAGTAGGACCAGCAGGACCTTGAGACATATGGAATGCATAAGCGCTATCCCAAGCTACTTTCGGATTTGCTAAGTAAGCATCTATTAAAGTATCTGCAATACCATTTTCCTTCATAGAAGCACGTACACCTGCTTCATAATATGCTTTTGCATCGCCAGTGATAAGACCTCTTTGAGCAGCTTCTGCTAATATAAATTCAACTTCTGCATATCTCATAAGAGGAGTAAAGCCTGCTGGATCGTCTCTGAAACGAGCACCTATACGAGAAACGTTTGTATTAGTACCAGCTCCTTCAACTTGACCTACATAAATAGGATTACCCAAGCTGTCATAGGCATAAGGTTTAGCATATACACCTATACGAGGATCATTGAAGCTTAACAATGTATCAATAATAGTTTTAGCCATACCGTGGTCATCACGATTTCTTACGTGTCTATTATAGTACCAAGGTTCATACCAAGGATTAGAGCCAGGCCACCAAATAAATGCATTATCATCATTGCTTTGCATAATAGGTAAATTGCCGCCGATTACTTCATTAAATATTTCACGTGCTTTGTTTTCATCTACATAAGACATACGAATAGCAACGCGGAGCCTCAAAGAATTAGCAAATTTCTCCCATTTACTTAAATCTCCATTGAAAAGAATATCACCTTCACCCAAAGGTCCACCAGCGGGATTTGCAAGTAAATTTGATGCAGTCTTTAGCATGTCATTTATGGCGTAATAAATGGTATCTTGCGTATCATATTTAGGATTAGTATTTGGGTGGTTAGGATCGTCACCTTTCAGTGCTTCGCGGAAAGGAATTACTTCCCACTGGTCTGTTGCCATTTGCCATAACATGGCAGAGAGTACCATTGCAGCGGCTTTCAAGTGTTGTTCATTACGGTCATTATCACCGTCGTTTGCTTTTTTAATTATAGTTTGCAGATTGTATAGATATCTATAATAATCTCTCCATGCAGCATTTACAGTACTTTCGCGATATACATAGTGTGCTTCATCTGTATATTGAATTTTTGTAACTTGACCAGCATAGCTAAGAAAGTTATTCATTCCCTGCCAGTCATTAAAGAAACTACGTCCAATACCTTGAATTACATAGCCCAAGATATTTGTTGCAGGAACATCAGAGGGATTGTTAGGATTAGTATTTAATTCCTCCCAGTGCTTTGTACAAGAACTAAAGGTGAATATTCCTGCAAGCAATATTAAAGTTAAAAACTTTACTTTTCTCATATTTTAATTTTTTTTGTTTTTTTATTTTAAAGGCAGGCAGTGAGCCTGCCGTAGTTTATAATGTTAGAATTTTACTGTAAGTTTGAATCCAACACTTCTTGTAGCTGGTATTTGATATTGTTCAATTCCTACTCCTGATAGAGTTGTACCAAAACCTGTTTCTGGGTCTATATGAGCTCTATTAGATTTATCTGTGTAAAGTAAAGCAAGATTACGTCCTATCAATGAAAAGTCCACACCTTGAACAAATCCCAATTTATTTGTGATAGTTTTCGGTAATGAATAAGTTAATGCAACTTCACGCAGTTTTACATAATCAGCTTTTATCATAGAAGGCTCATTATAGTTCCAATAACCCTCAAAGTAATTTTGTGCTGAAACAGTATCTGTATTAGCCACAGGAGAAGAAACTGTATCAACAGTACCGTCTCCATTTGGTTTAAGATATATTATATGGATATTGCCATTTTCATCAGTTTCGTAGTCACCATATACACACTGTTGGTCAGAGAGTACATCACGACCTACAACTAAACCATTAGCACGAATATCTCCTTCTGCTGTATATTTAAGGATACCAGCATAAGCACCAAACCAATCAGTTACACTGAATAATTTTCCACCAAAGCGAGCGTCAACTAATACAGAGAGAGAAACTTGATTGAATAGTCTGAAAGTATTGCGAATACCGCCTGTCCAATCAGGAACTACAGAACCAAGGATAATTGGGTCTGGTGTTGCTACTGGCATTCCTGTATTTGGATTGATTATAATTCTACCTTGTTTATCGCGCAAATAACCTATACCATTAAATACTCCGAATTCTTGTCCTGGACGAGCTTCTACTGTCATTCCTTTCCAAGTTCTACTGAGCTGATAAGACTCTAAATTTCCATATAATTTGTTAACCATATTTTTGTCCTTAGACCAGTTGATGTCCATTCTCCAATCAAAAGCTTTTGTATGAACAAAGTTGAAGTTAGCAACTAATTCTATACCTTTGTTTTCAATTTCGCCAGCGTTAATAGTTTGCTGAGTAAATCCGGAAGAAGGAGCGATGTCTATTGTCATTATTTGATCGCGAGATTTCATATCATATAATGTCAGATCGAAACCAAAACGATTGTTTAAAAATCTCATTTCAAGACCTGCTTCAATAGAAGTTGTCATTTCTGGCATTAAGCCTACTGGAGGTAATGTAGTTGTATATCTGAATAGTGGTATGCCATTATATGGAGTTAAGGAAGTATAAGTACCCGTTAGCATATATGGATCAGTATCATTACCTACTTGTGCCCAGCTTGCACGAATCTTACCAAATGATAAGAAATTAGATTCAATACCAAGAGCATCTGTGAATATAAAGCTGAAGCCAACTGATGGATAGTTATAAGCCCAATGTTCTTTTGGTAATGTAGATGACCAATCTCTACGGAATGTGGTATTTAAGAATAACCAGCTCTTATAAGAGAAGTTCAAAGAACTAAATAAACTGTTTGTTTCTTTATGAGATTGATAGTCTGTTGCAGAAGGTGTACCACTTACATTTGACATATTATATAAGTTATCAGCAACTAATTCAGGTGCTTCTACTCCAACATAAGAATAATTATGTCTCATATAATTTGCACCGAAAAATCCATCAATAGCAAAGTCTCCAAATGATTTATTGAAGTTCAAGAACAAATCGCCGTTAAATTCATTATTTACACGAGTATTTTTCCAATAGTGTCCCCTAGGATAATCCATTGATTTTATAGCTTCACGGTGCGAACGAGTTTCTGTAAAGTAGTCGTTACCAAGACGAAGCATTATATTCAACCAATCTGTAATATCATATTTGAAAGTTAAATTACCAAATACTCTATCACGTGTTCTATTTGTTGTGTTCTTATATACAGTCCAATAAGGATTGTTATGATAGCTATGGTTCCAGTTATAAGGATTACCGTATGGGTCAAATTCATTCCAGTGTTCGCGCAATGAAGCCATATTTATTTGGCGACCAAACCAAGAACCAATAGATTGCATTACGTTATTTACGTCATAACCACCACCTGGTAGATTATCGCTATGATTATTTACATAAGTTAGATTTGCGGTAGCTGTCAGGCGACTGGAAAGTTTAAGATTACCTGCAAAATTAACAGAATATCTTGTTAAATCTGTATTTGGTATTGTTCCTTTAACTTTTAATTGAGATACACTGAAACGAGCATTTGCATTTTGATTGCCACCGCTAACTTCTACACTATTATCTAAGGTAATTCCTGTTTGGAAGAAGCTTGAAACATTGTCTGGGTGAGAGACCCAAGGTGTTGGATGATAAAATACTTTTGCTACTGTACTGTCTGGATTGTAATGCATACTGTCTATTGGGCTGTCAAATTGAGGGATATTAAAACCTTGGTCTAATCTTGGTCCCCAAGATTCGTCCATGCCGTCCCAAGTTCCACCCCAATTACCATCTACGTATGAGAAACCTGCCCCATAACCAAGTGAAGCTAAAAATTCTCCCCATGAACCTTCTGGCCATTGATTATATACAAATTGTTCATAACTAATTTGTGAAGGTACATCACCAACGTCTATTCCATAAGCCAGCCAAAAATCTCTATATCCTTTTTTCCACATATATTCACTTCCCAAATATCCTTGTCCATATTTGTTTTGATAATAAGGTAAGATATAAACTTGATCAAAAGTAACGCCAGAGGAAACTTTTACACCGATACCTTTTTTCTTAGCAGCTTTTTTTGTGGTAATAAGGATAACTCCATTAGCACCACGGCTACCATACAGAGCAGTAGCATTAGCACCTTTCAGGACAGATATTGATTCTATGTTTTCAGGGTCAATATCCATAAGTGCATTACCGAAGTCAGCGCCACCCCATTGGGATACACTAGTTGAATAATTACTGATGGGAGTACCATCAACTACGAAAAGCGGTTGATTGTAGTTGAAAGAGTTATTACCACGAATGACAATACGTGCGGAAGCACCTACTGCACCAGAAGCTTGGGTAATTTGTACACCTGCAATTTTACCGGTTAGTGAACTTACAACGTTTTCAGTTTTTACTTTTGCTAAGTCATCACCGCCAATATCTTGAACAGCATAACCAAGAGCTTTCTTTTCGCGAGATATACCCAAAGCAGTAACAACGACTTCGTCCAGAGCAACATCACCTGGTTGCAATGCAACATCAACAGTTGAACCAGTGATTTCTACTTCTGCTGTTTGATAACCAATAGCAGATACTTCTAATGTCGTTGCACCTTCTGGTACTTCAATAGTATATTTTCCATCTAAATCAGTCATGGTTGCAACCGTAGTCCCCTTTACTTGTACAGTTGCTCCGGGGATGGTTGAACCATCTTCGGCACTGGTAACAGTACCGGACACAGTTTTTTGTGCAAATACCTGCATTCCTAATAGTGATAAGAATGCAAGGATAAACATCAATTTTCTCATACACCTAAGGTTTTTAAGTTTTACAAAATAAAAAGATTTAAAGCATATACTTTAAACCATTTCCAAAAGTAAAAATCCTTTTTGAAAAATCCAAATTTTGTTTATAATATCCTGAGTTTAAATGAAATTCATAAAACAGAATTTATTACAGAATTATATAAAATAAGTAGATATATTTTTCTCTGTTTTTTCAAAAAATTATTTTTGAATTTTAGTTCTAAAAAAGTAAAAATGAAAATTCCTTTTGTTGATTTACAGAGGCAATATTTATCCATAAAAGAAGAAGTCAATGAAGCAATTAGCTTTGTATTGAATAGTAGTTCTTTTGTTGGTGGGCGTTATTTAGCAGAATTTGAAAGAAATTTTTCAAAGGAATATGGTTTTAAATATTTCTTTGGTGTTGGCAATGGAACAGATGCCTTATTTATAGCGTTAAAAGCGCTGGGTATAGGTTTTGGGGATGAAGTTATAACAGTTTGTAATACATGGATATCTTCGGCTGAAACTATTACTTTAACAGGGGCAAAACCAGTTTTTGTGGATATTGAACGAGAATACTATAATGTCAATCCTGCTCTTATAGAAGGAAAAATAACCGAGCGAACCAAAGCAATTATTGTTGTACATTTATACGGTCAAGCTGCTGATATTATCAAGATAAAGCAAATTGCCCATAAATATAATTTGTATTTGATAGAAGATTGTGCGCAGGCACATTTTGCAAAATTTAATAATATTTATGTGGGTAAATTTGGCGATGTAGCTGCTTTTAGTTTTTATCCAAGCAAAAATTTGGGTGCTTATGGTGATGGAGGTGGTATTGGTACAGATAATGAGGAATTATATTATAAAATGAAAATGTTTGCTAATCATGGTTCATTAACTAAATACGAGCATTTAATAGAAGGATTTAATAGTCGTTTGGACGATATTCAGGCTGCTGTACTTAATGTTAAACTTAGATATATTCACGAATGGAATGAACTTAGAAGGAAGCATGCAAAGTTATATGGTAAATTACTTGCTAATATCCCGGAAGTTGAGCTTCCTAAGATACGTCCTAATGCAGAGCATGTTTTTCATATATATACAATAAGAGCCCAGAGGCGTGATCAGTTATACCTTTTTTTAAAACAGAATGGAATTGGTGTATCTATACACTATCCGAAAATATTACCTTTGCAGCCTGCTTATGAGTATTTAAAACATAAACCTCAGGATTTTCCTGTGGGATATGAATATCAGGGGAAAATACTTTCTTTACCTATGTATCCTGAATTAAAGGAGGAGGAGATTGAATTTATAGCTAATAAAATTAGACAGTTTTATGGATATAAATAGTAAAGGCTGCAAAAATCTATTAGTAATGATTTTAGCAGCCTGAAACCATTTTTAAAATTAGTTAGAATAACCAGAAGCTATTTCGCTATCAGTAGCATCTCTTATACTAATTATTTTCCCTACAAAGAAAAGATCTTGTCCAGCTAATGGATGATTGAAGTCCATTTTTACATAATTATCTCCTACTTCTTTTATCTTTGCGTGAAATTCATTACCTTCTGGATCTTTCATTGGTATAATATTCCCTATTTTTAGAAGATCCTCTTTGGATATGTCCTGATTATTGAAAACTTCCATTGGGATATCTACCACAAGACTTTCGTCATAGGGACCATAAGCTTCTTCTGCGGAAAGTTTGAATTTAAATTCTTCTCCTTCTTGTAGTCCTTCCAATTTTTTTTCAAACGAAGGGAGCATTAAGCCGATACCAAATACGAAGCTAAATGGGTTTTCTTCGTTTACAGTTTCAATGATTTGATTATCATAACCGTCTGTGCTAAGCTGGTATACAATAGATACCAATTTGTTTTTTTCAACCTTCATAGTTAATGTTTTTGATTAAACTTTTCAAAGATAAGGTTTTTTATTTGGAACTAAAAAATAGGTTTAATTTATAGTAGATTTTAGAAAAAATATTTTGGGGCTGATTATTTTAATAATTCCCATATAGTAAAAGTGGCTAAAATTACACTTGCGTATCCATTTAAATTAAAGAAAGCGAAATTTACTTTTGACAGATCATTTGGTTTTACAATATAATGTTGGTATATCAATAGTATAATAAAAATGGAAGCGCCAATCCAATATATTATAGAAAATTTAGCTATTATTCCGATGATTATTAGAGTGATAGCAGATAAAAAATGCAAAAAAGCTGAGAATTTAAGAGCGTTTTTTTTACCCATAAAAACAGGGATAGATTTTAGATTATGTTTTAAATCGAATTCATAATCTGATAGGGAGTAAATAATATCAAAGCCACTGACCCAGAAAAGCACTACTACTGAGAACAAAATCGGTATAAGGTCAAAGTGCGGAATTAGGGTTAAATAAGCGCCGATGGGAGCCAGAGAAAGCCCTAAGCCAAGTATTAAATGAGATAAGGGTGTAAAGCGTTTTGTATAGCTATAACCTAATATTATGGCTAATGCTACAAAAGATAAATAAAATACTAACTTATTTATCAGTAGAGTACAGCATATAAAGAGCAGAGAGTTTATTATTACAAAAATGAGAGCATTTTTAGGACTTATTATACCTTGTGGGATATGCCTATTTGCTGTTCTTGGGTTTTTTGCATCAATATCTCTATCTAAGTATCTATTGAAAGCCATTGCAGCAGTTCTGGCGAATACCATACATAGCAATACATATATCAATATTTCCCAGTTTATTGTATTGTTTTTTGCTGCGAGGAAAAAGCCTATTAGGGCGAAAGGTAAGGCGAATACAGTATGGGAAAACTTTATAAATTTGAAGTATTCAATTATTTTTGCCATAATACTATTTTTGTTTCAGCCTACAAAACTGATAAAATTTTTTTGTTTTTCCACTTGTAGTTTTAGCAGTTTATTTTTTTCTTTTTGGAGTAGAGGATCGTCTTTGAGTATAGATGCAGCTATTTTTCGGGCGTGAGATAGTATATTTTGGTCTTTTATTATATCAGCTATACGGAATTTTATAGGAATTCCGCTTTGGCGTGTTCCGAATATATCTCCGGGTCCTCGGAGTTTCATATCAGTTTCAGCAATTTCGAAGCCGTCGTTTGTTCTCACCATTGTTTGCATTCGTATTTCAGCTTCTTTTGAGATTTTATCTTTGGTTATAAGAATACAATATGCTTGTTGAGAGCCTCTTCCTACTCTTCCCCGAAGTTGATGTAATTGAGAGAGACCAAATCTTTCTGCACTTTCTATTACCATTACAGTGGCGTTTGGTACATCGACACCTACTTCTATTACTTGGGTAGAAACTAATATATTAGCTTTGCCTGAGAGGAACATATCCATTGCCAATTTTTTTTCTTGTGGTTTCATTTTTCCGTGCATCATTATGACGTTATATTTTGGAGGTGGAAAAACTTGTCTGAATATTTCATAGCCTTCTTCTAAATGCTTAGAATCTATTTTTTCCGATTCACTGATTAGAGGGTATACTACATATATCTGTTGACCTTCTTCAATCTTTTTACGCAGGAATGGATAAAGTTTATTTTTATCTTTTTCTTTTATGTGGAATGTTCGTATGGGTTTTCGTCCTGGTGGTAGTTGGTCTATTATGGAGACGTCGAGATCACCGTATAGGGTCATAGCGAGGGTTCTGGGTATTGGTGTAGCGCTCATTACCAGCACATGTGGAGGTTTATTATTTTTTTGCCATAGTTTAGAGCGTTGGATGACTCCGAATCGATGTTGTTCATCAATTATTGCGAGTCCAAGATTTTTAAATTTTACATTTTCTTCTATCAGAGCATGGGTTCCTATTATAAAATCTAAATCACCGGTTAAGAGTTCTTCTAATATTATACGTCTTTGGCTTGTTTTCGTACTTCCTGTAAGTAATTTTATATTTACTTTTAGCTCTTTAAGCATTGAGGATATTTTCTGGTAGTGTTGCTGTGCGAGTATTTCTGTTGGAGCCATAAGGGCAACTTGAAAGCCGCTGTCGATAGCAATTAGAGCTATCATTAAGGCTACTATTGTTTTTCCACTACCAACGTCTCCTTGTATAAGTCTATTGCATTGACGTCCACTTTTTATGTCTGTATAAATTTCGCTTATAACTCGTTTTTGTGCTTCTGTAAGTTCAAAGGGTAATTTGTATTTATAGAAATTTTTGAAAAGATTTCCGGCTTTCATAGGGAAGCCGCGGATTTTCATTACTCGTATTTTATTTTGTTGCAATAGGGTTAGTTGATTGATAAAAAACTCTTCAAATTTAAGTCTATATTTTGCTTTTTCTAAGAGTGTTATTGATGTGGGGAAATGTATATTATATATGGCTTTTTTAAGGGGCATAAGTTGTAAATTTTCGATTATATATTCTGGGAGGGTTTCTGGTATTTTGATATCTGTTTCAAAGATTCTTCTTAGCCATATTGCAAGTGTTTTAGAGGTGATGTGATAGTTTTTCATTTTTTCAGTAGTGGTGTAGTAAGCTTCCAGAGGAGATTTTAGTCTATTTTTAAATTCATTGAGTAATTCTATTTCTGGGTGTATGATACTAATTTTACCTTTAAATATGGAAGGTTTACCAAATAAGAGGTATTTTTTATTAGGTTTAATGTTTCTTTCGAAGTATTTTAGCCCTTTAAACCAAAGGATTTCTATTTGCCCTGTTTGATCTTTAAAAATTCCTATAAGGCGTTCTTTATCTGCTGCTCCTTCTCTATAAAAAGAAATAAATTCTCCAATGATTTGTATATATTGTTCGTTGCCTTGTATTTCTCTGATTGTATGAAATTTGCTTCTATCAACGTATTTAAATGGAAAGTAATAAAGTAGGTCTGCTATTGTTTCTATTTGTGCTTCATTTTTTAGTATTTCTGCTTTTTTTGGTCCTACTCCTTTTAGATATGTTATTGGTGTGTTTAGTTTTAGCATTCAGGTAAATTTTATGTTAAGGCAGGGGTATAATTTTTTATTGTTTATTTATTAGTAAGTCGGAGTATGAAGTTTCTATGAAATTTTCTTTTTTTAAGTCAAAGAGTTTTATGTAATAGTCGCATTGTGCTTTTAATTGGGATATGTTATATTTTCCGTTTGAATTTTGGGCTTCTATTTCTATAAATTCTCCCAGATTGTCAATTTTATCAATATGAAATTTCACATTTTCTATAAAATAAATTTCTCTTTGTTTTTTTACGATTATTTTTACGCCCATAGTTTCAGTTAATATTTGTTTTAGAGCTTTTGAGTTTTTAGTGGGATATAAGATTACTTCTGAATATTTATTTTGTTTTATATTTTCTCTTTTGTAGAATATTAAAGCATTTTCGATGTTTCCTTCTCGTAGTTTTAAGCGTCCGTTTTTTACATTGAAGTATGTATCGATTTGATAATCAATACCTATAAAGCGTGCGTTTAGTTTTTCTAAAATTTTTTTAATTTTTTCGGTATTATTGCATTTAGATTTTATTTCTATATTTTCGGTTTTCATAATTTTTAATAATTACTAAAATATTTTAAAAATTCAAGTTTTTCAAATAAATTCACATCTTCTGTTTTTTCAAAGCTCATTATTCCTCTAAAATCGTTTAGTTTTTTATATTCTTTTGCGATCATCCAATCTCTAATTTGATTTAACATAGTATTGATATATCCTTCGCCGAGTTTATATATTGCGGAGACTACTTCAACAGCGGTAGCTCCGACCAAAATTTGTTTTACTATATCTTTGCCGGAGAATATACCACTACTTGCTATAAAAGGTATTTTAATTCTGTTATATAAAGCTGCAATCCATCGGAGTGATGGCATATTTTCTTCTATAAAACTTAAAATATTTTTGCTGATGAATTCCATATTATCAGTATCGATATCTGGGTTGTAAAATCTATTGAATAAAACGACAGCATCTGCAAGTTTTTCCACAGCAATTCTTTTAATTATATGTGTAAGGTTTAATCCATAGAAGCTCAATTTGATGACAATAGGTAATTTAGTTTGTTTGCGAATTGTTTTTAGCATTTCAAATAAAATTTTCTCTAATTCTATACACTCCATAGCTTCGTCGTAGGGTAGTAATGCAAAGTTAATTTCCAGTGCGTCTGCTCCTGCTTCTTCGAGTATTGTTGTGTATTTATACCAATTATATTTCCCCGAAGTTATAATACTGGCAATTATTGGGATGTCGGTTTGCTTTTTGCATTCTTTAATTAAGTCTGGGTATTTATTTGCTGAGTAGTTTTTTGAAAATTCCTTAAAAGCTTCATAAGCTTGTTTACCAATTTCTTTACTTTTCATTCCAAATTTTTCGATCATTATTTGTTCTTCATATATTGATTTTAGCACGACAGCAGCAGCGTTATTTTGAGCTAAAATTTTTATATTTTCGGCAGAAGCTGTCAGGGAGCTACTTCCTATTATAATTGGATTTTTTAATGTATAGTTCAAATATTTTACTTCGAAATTGAGTTTCATTTTCAATGATTTTTAAAGATTAAATTCAAATTTTTTAAATGGTTTTAAGTAAAAAATAGCAGTACGAACAATAAACAGTAATATAATCGGGTAAAGTGCACTGTCATATTGTTGTGGAGAAAAGAACATAAAAATGAAGAACAACAAATAGTATACGAACAATAATCTCATATAATATCCAAAAATTTTTGTAAATTTATTTTTTAGGCAACCGAAGGCTGCAATAGCATTTAAAGGTAATGCCCAAATTATATTTAAGTTTGATTTAGTAGGGCTATGATCAGTTCCAAACCACATAAATAGAATTATTAGACCAATGATTCCACTGAGTAGTAGCCAAGTAAAATCTATCCAGTGGTAATTTTTTTGCTTTTTTATCTCTATATAAGATATGATAGCAATAATCAGTAAAATGGCATAAAATATATTATTTGGATTTAAAAAAGGTGTATTTCCCAGTTGAAAATTTGAGTCTATTATTTTCTTTTTATTTATGACAAGTTTTTGTTTTTTGCCATTGGGGAGAATAATTTCTGATTGCATAATCAAGGTGTCTAAATAATATGGCAGAAATGCTGCTGAATAAGAGGTAAGTTTTTTATCAGCAGGGAGGCCTAAAAGTATATTTATACCGAGTCTCAGCCAAGGACGAGAGCGTAGATAAGGGGCAATGGCTTGTCTATATGTGAGATTTATTTGTTTTTGAGGATATAATAGGCTGTCTTTTAGCTGTTTAATGAATACGTCTCTGACGCGTGTAGCGCAATTATCGTAGAAAAAATCGTAGAGGTAGTATTTATTTTCCGGTAGGCTTTTCCACATTAAATAATTGAATATTTGTTGCTTTTGATATAGAGTAAGATTTAGGTTCATTTCCCAAACGTCTCTACCTTCGGATTTATATTCATTAAAAAATCCATTAAATGTTTGAATGGCAAGCATATAGTTAAGTCGTCCTTTAATAAAATTCCAATAGAAGTTTTTCTGATTAAAATCAAAAGTACCGTAATGGAAAATATAATCTATATTGTGAACTGAATCTGTTATTCGGATAGTGCTATGACCAAAGGTGTTATATAAATAGTGTCCTGGTGAGCAGGTTAGTACACTTAATTGTGTTTTAGGCGAAAGTTTAATATATTGAGCAATTGAGAGTTTTACTACTAATAAAAATATGATAAAAATATAAGTTTTGTTCATAAAATGTTTTTTTGGGTATTTATTTGAGCGTCCAGTTTTTCGTAAATAGAATTTTGACTTTTGAATTCAGGAACAATAATTTTCATCATTTTTACAATTTCAAAATTATCGTGATTTTCTAAAATTTCAAGTAATTTATCTATCTTTTTTTTGACTTCATTGAATTCGTAATTAATTACTTTTGCAATCATAATCTTAGGGTGATGTGTAGGAATAGTATTTTCTTTTTTGCTCAGAAGCTCCTCGTAAAGTTTTTCACCTGGACGTAAACCTGTAAATTTGATTTCTATGTCAATACCGGGTCTTAAACCGGCTAATTTTATCATTTTTTTTGCTAAATCAAGAATTTTTACAGATTTACCCATATCAAAGACGAATATTTCGCTTCCTTTGCCATATGCAGCAGCTTCTAATACTAATTGACAGGCTTCTGGGATAGTCATAAAATAGCGGGTTATTTCCGGGTGTGTAACAGTGACAGGTCCCCCTTCTTCTATTTGCCGACGGAAGCGAGGTATTACAGAGCCATTTGAGCCTAATACATTTCCAAAGCGTGTTGTAATAAAAGCAGTTTTTACATGTTTATCTAAGGATTGAGCATAAATTTCTACAATTCTTTTCGATGCTCCCATAACATTAGTAGGATTTACAGCTTTATCTGTTGAGATAAATACGAATTTATCTACGGAGTATTCAACTGCATAATCTATGACAATTTTTGAGCCCAGAACATTGGTTCTGACTGCTTCGTATGGATTATTTTCCATCATTGGAACGTGCTTATATGCAGCTACGTGGAATACGTGATCAGGTTTAAAAGTTTCAAAAACTTTTTTTACTCTTGTTGGATTTGTTATATCTCCGATGACAACTTCTAAGTTTCGATATTTTAATCGTTCTTTTATTTCTATTTCTAATTCATAAAGAGGTGTTTCTGCTTGGTCAAAGGCTATTATTAAACGTGGTTGAAATTTTAGCAATTGTTTTACTAATTCGCTGCCAATTGATCCTGCTGCTCCGGTTATTAAAATTTTTTTGTCTTTAAAATTTTCTTTAATTCTTTCGGCATCCAATACAATTGGTTCTCTTTCAAGTAAATCCTCAATTTTTATTTCTCGTATTTGTTTTACATTGATATCTTTTTTATCATCCCATTGTTTAGGGAAGGGGGCACGTAGTATTTTAACATTATTGTTTAAACAAATGTCTATAATTTTTTCCTCTATTTCGGGGTTCCTTTTCTTTTTTGCTATCACCAATAAATCTATATCATATTTTTTTATTAAATTTTCTAGTTTATCTGTACACCAAATATCTATTCCGTCCAATTTTTTGCCTTTTGTTTCTTCGTCTATAAATGCTATGATTTTATAACCTTCCGAAGGATCTCGTTCCATTGCTCTTTTAGTTGTTAAACCATAGTCATCACCCCCGTATATTATTACTTTTTTAAGTAATTTGTTAATATTTAGACTTTCAAAATATAATGCTTTTACGATTATTCGTAAGCCTGTAAGTAGAAATACGCTGATTGCTAAATCTATAAAAATAATGGAGGTAGGAATTAAATATATTCCGTGATTGTAATATCGTGAAATGAGATTTAATATCAATATTGTCAGTGAACCTAAGGAAATTGTATAAAAAATCCTTCCTGTATCTTTTGTGCTGGTATATCTGACTATTCCGGCGTATGTTTTTGTAATTAAAAAGAATATAAGTCTGATAATCAATACGATAGGTAAAACTTTGATTAAAGAATGAATATAATATTCTGGGATATTGAAGTTGAAGCGAAGGAAATATGCAGATATTAAAGAAAAACTGCAAATAATTAGATCAATGACTAATATAGCCCATTGTGGGACATATTTTTTTAAAATATTAAAATTTATCATTTCAAAAATCTTTTGCCATTAAAGATATAAAATTTTAGAATTTACAATAAATTTGTATATTTCGCACACAAAAGAATTATAAAAAAAGAAAATATGCAAAAACTTTTCTTGTTAGGCGATGAAGCTGTTGCCCAAGGCGCAATAGATGGAGGTCTTTCTGCTATTTATGCATATCCGGGCACACCTTCTACTGAAATTACTGAATATGTTCAAAGAAATCCGCAAGCCAGAGAATTAGGTATTAAAGCCCGTTGGACAGCCAATGAGAAAACAGCTATGGAGACGGCTTTGGGAATATCCTATGCCGGAAAACGAGCTATGGTTGCTATGAAGCATGTAGGATTAAATGTGGCTGCAGATGCTTTTGTGAACTCAGCTATTACGGGAGTTAATGGTGGACTTACAGTAGTTGCTGCGGATGACCCTTCAATGCATTCCTCTCAAAATGAGCAAGACTCCAGATATTATGGTAAATTTGCTATGGTGCCTATTTTAGAGCCTTCAAATCAGCAAGAGGCTTATCTTATGGCTTATCATAGTTTTGAACTTTCTGAAAAATTTGGTCTGCCTGTTTTACTCAGATTAGTCACTCGTCTGGCTCATTCTCGTTCCGGTGTGGAACGTTTACCACGTAAAAATCAGAATCCCCTTCGCTTGCCTTCTGACCCAAGGCAATATGTTTTATTACCTGTAATCGCTAAAAAGCGTTATAAATTATTGCTTTCTACACAAGACCATTTAATAGAAGATTCTGAGAATTCTCCTTATAATGAATTTTTTGACGCCGAAGATAAATCTTTGGGTATTATTGCCAGCGGTATAGCTTATAACTATCTTATGGAGAATTTCCCCAATGGCTGTCCTTATCCAGTATTGAAAATAGGTCAATATCCTTTACCAAAAAGTAAAATTGAAAAACTCTATAATTCAGTTGAAAAGATACTGGTTATAGAGGAAGGTTATCCCTTTATTGAGGAACAATTAAGAGGAGTATTGGATGATAAAAAAATCAAAGGAAAACTTGACGGAACTCTCCCAAGATATGGCGAACTTAATCCTAATATTATTGCCCGGGTATTTGGATTTCCATTGGGCGAAATACCTGATGTATCACCAGTGGTAAAAAGTAGACCTCCTCAGTTATGTCCCGGCTGTGGACATATTGATATGTATATTGCTCTTAACGACGCAATGAAAGAATACGGAACCGGAAGAGTTTTTTCTGATATTGGTTGTTATACTCTTGGAGCTTTGCCTCCGTATAATGCTATAAATAGCTGTGTAGACATGGGGGCTTCTATTACCATGGCAAAAGGTGCAGCTGATGCAGGTTTAATACCATCTGTAGCTGTTATTGGAGATTCTACTTTTACTCATTCAGGTATGACAGGTCTTTTGGACGCTGTTATTGACAATAGCCCCATTACTGTTATAATAGCTGATAATTCAGTCACTGCTATGACCGGAGGACAAGAGTCCCATGCGGAAGATAGGCTTGTCCAAATTGTTAAAGGATTAGGCGTCCATCCAGATCATGTTCATACAATTGTCCCTATTCCTAAGAATAGGAAACTGATGACTGAAATTATTAAACGTGAGCTTGAATACAATGGCGTTTCTGTGATTATACCACAAAGAGTTTGTGTGCAAATGGCTGGTAAAATCTTGAAAAGAAAAAAAGCTAAACTTCAACAAAAAAATTAAAATCTGATGAAAAAAGATATTATACTTGCCGGAGTAGGCGGACATGGCATTCTTTCAATAGCCGCTATAATCGGTTATGCCGCACTTCTTAAAGATTTGCATATTAAACAATCCGAGGTGCATGGTATGAGCCAACGTGGTGGTGATGTTGTTTCTCATTTGAGAATTTCCGATAAACCAATAGCCTCGGATTTAATTCCAATAGGTGCGGCTGATATAGTTCTTGCTACTGAACCTATGGAAGCCCTTAGATATGCTCATTTTTTGCATAAGGATGGTTGGATTATTACTAACATAGTACCAGAAAAAAATATTCCCGATTATCCAGATTTAGATCAAATTTTGAATGAGATAAAAAAGTATCCTAATCATATTCTTATTGATGCAACTCATATAGCGAGAGATATAAAGTCTCGTAGATCTATGAATATAGTTTTGTTAGGTGCAGCAGCTCCATTTTTAGGTCTTGAATATTCAGATTTAGAAGAAGGTATAAAAGCTATTTTTGGAAGAAAAGGAGAGGATATTGTTATGAAAAATCTTGAAGCTTTGCAGGCAGGGAAAGAACATGGAGCAGCTTTCCGTAAGGAGCTACATAATTTATGAAAAAAAGATTTATGAATTACTGAAAAGGGGCTGTCAAAATGGACAACGATATTAAATTTTTATGATATTTAGAAGGAATTTTTTGTGGTAAGAGAAATAATAGTGAAAAATTAAAATTAATAAAAAAGGAGGCGCCTTTATAGACGCCCCCACTTTTTTAGACAGCCCCTTTAGAATATTATTCTTTTATAAATTTGCTTGTAAGTCCGCCCATTGCGGAA
This sequence comes from uncultured Bacteroidales bacterium, assembly GCA_964637235.1. Lineage (GTDB taxonomy): Bacteria > Bacteroidota > Bacteroidia > Bacteroidales > S143-33 > CAZWVR01. The sequence goes on from CAZWVR010000025.1 coordinate 25,206, forward strand.
TTAATTTTAATAATGTAAAGCCCATTCTGCAGTTGAGAGATATTTACAGAACCATTGTTTATATCTTTTTCTAATACTTTTTGTCCATTTGTATTATATATAGCAATATGGGCATTTTGGTAGGGTAAGAAAATAATTTTTGTTGCAGGATTAGGATATATTTTACTATATTGAGATATTTCGTTAATGGATGTATTAACTTCTTTCCATTGTATATCCTCTCTATACTGTTTCATCCATTGAGAGTTAGTCCAATCATAGTATTTATAAGAAATAAGATGCCCATCACTATAATTATATTCGTATTTATCATCATTTACCCATTGCGAACTATTATCGTCCCATTCCTGATTGATAACAGTTTTTGAATTATATTTGCTATACGAATAGATAGTTCTATAAGAAGGTTCCCATAGTTGAGTATTATAACTCCAGAAAAAGGTTGTTGTAGCGGTAATAAGATCCCCATCATATGTATATGTTCTGAGATAGAAGTTATCCCACCTATTTGTTGATGTATTCCAAAATTTGACTGTATCACTACTTAAATATCCATTATTGTTATAAGAGTATATTTCTTTTGAGTAATTTACCCAATTACTTATTGTATTATTCCATTGTTGATTTATAATATGATCAATTTTTCCATTAGCATTATAGCTATATACATATCTATAATCATTTACATAAATTCCATCATTTTCAGACCAATATTGATATATTTCTTGTATGGTGTCATTTATTGTAGGATCAAGAATTACGGTGTCTTTTTCCCAAGGTATCCATTGATTATTAGTTTTATTCCATGTATAATTTCTGAAACATATTTGTATATGGTTATCATTATAGGTATAATGATATTTAATCGTATCTTGCCATGTAGATGATATATTATTCCAATAAGATATGATAGTAGTTATAACATAACCATCGGCATCAGTAGTATATTCTTCTTTTTTAGTATTTACCCAAAGATTTATATTCGGATTATACTCATATTCAATGTAAGTTTTTTTATGACCATTATAATCAAACATTAGTGTATCACGTTCACCATCTGTGTAATTTCCTGCATTATCTATATCGTATTCTGTGAAACCTGTCATTAAATATCCATAAGGTTCTTTTTTTTCTATACTGTGTGAATAATCAAATTTAAAATTATTATTAACTTTTTCAAAGTCTCTAATATGGCGCTGTGCATAATAATAAAGGAAGGGATCGTGATATACTAAATTAGCAAGATCTTGCCAGAAGGTAGAGAGAGGGATAAATACACTTTTATAAATAGTATCCAATTGAGTT
>CAZWVR010000026.1:0-26304 GCA_964637235.1 uncultured Bacteroidales bacterium
CTCACAAAAGTAGCTCTTAGCTTTGCCAAGCCGAATACAAGCGGAGCACCCGACCGCCGTAGCGGAGGTTTTTGTGACGGCGGCGGGAACGCCCTAAAAAATATTATATCAATCCCTTTTATTCACGTTGAAAATTCTTAATTTTGCAAAAACTTTTGCTATGGCTAAAAGAAAAAAAAAGACTATTTTGAGAAATCTTACTATTGACGACTTTGCTGCTGAGGGCAAGAGTATTGCGCGTAAAGATGGTTTAGTAATCTTTGTCAGGAATGCCGTAGCAGGAGATGTTGTTGATGTATTGATAACTAAGAAAAAGAAAGATTATTATGAAGGTGTGCCTATAAAATTTCATACTTATTCTAAACTCCGAACAGAGCCTAAATGTAAGCATTTCGGTATATGTGGAGGTTGTAAATGGCAGAATGTTTCTTATCAAGAACAGTTGAAATTTAAACATAAGCAAGTCGTTGAACAGATAAAACGCATAGGAAAAATAGAGCCACGAGAGGTTTTGCCCATAATTGCTTCTGACCATATATTTTATTATCGCAATAAATTGGAATTTACTTTTTCCTCGCGTAGGTGGTTTGTTGAACAGTATGAATTTGAGAAAATTAAAACTTCTAAGGCTTTGGGATATCACGTACCTGGGATGTATGATAGGGTCTTGGATATAGAGGAATGTCTTTTACAGCAAGAGCCTTCTAATAAAATACGCAATGAGCTAAAAAAATTTGCTATTGATAATAAGATATCTTTCTATGACAGTAGAACACATAAAGGCTTTTTGCGTAATCTTATAATTCGTAATAATACGCAAGGTGAGTTTATGGTCATAGTAATATTTGCCAGAGAGGAGCCGGAGCTGCAGGAGACAATTTTAGATTTTATAAAGCAGACTTTTTCGCAAGTTGTATCAATATATTACATTATCAATCCTAAGCTTAATGATAGTTATGCAGATTTAGAAGCTCATCATTATTATGGTAAGAAGTTTTTAATTGAAAATATTGATGATTTGCAGTTTCGCATAGGTGCAAAATCGTTTTTTCAAACTAATACATATCAGGCGAGGAAGTTATATGCAAAGGCTAAGGAATTTGCTTCTATATCGCAAACAGATGTTGTATATGACTTATATACAGGGACAGGTACTATTGCTTTATATTTAGCTAAATCGGCTGCAAAGGTTATAGGAATAGAAATTATACCAGATGCTGTATCTGATGCAATAGAAAATGCTAAATTGAACAATATTGAAAATGTTGAGTTTATAGTTGGAGATGTAAAGGATATACTTAGTGAAGAGTGGTTGAAAGCCTATCCACTTCCTGATGTTATAATGCTGGATCCACCCAGAGCAGGGGTTCATAAAGATGTTTTGAGAGTAATAAAAGAAATAAAACCGAGTAGGATTGTTTATATTAGTTGCAATCCAGCTACCCAGGCAAGAGATATAAATATACTTTCTGATGAATATGTTTTGGAAAAGATACAGCCTGTTGATATGTTTCCACATACACATCATATAGAGAATATTGCTTTGTTAAAATTAAGATAATGAAGGTAATAATAGCAGATTTAATACACCCTGTAATAGTTGAACGTTTATCTGAAAAAGGATTTATTTGTAGGTATTTGCCTGATATTACACCTGCGGAGCTTATAAAGGTTTTGCCTGAATATCAGGGAATAATATTGCGTAGTAAAATAAAACTTACCTCTGAATTACTGCATAAAAATCGGCAGTTAAAGTTTATAGGTCGTGTAGGTTCTGGACTGGAAAATATAGACATAGAAGCTGCGAAAAAGTTAGGCATAGTGGTATTTAATTCACCGGAAGGGAGTAGAACAGCAGTAGGTGAGCATACAGTTGGTCTTATTTTATCTTTATTGCATAATATTTGTCTGTCTGATATTCAGGTTAAAGACGGCATTTGGAAACGCGAGGAAAACAGAGGAGTTGAATTGGAAAATAAAACGGTTGGTATAATAGGCTATGGTAATATGGGATCAGCAGTGGCTCGTAGATTATACTCTTTTGGTTGCAATGTAATTGCTTATGATAAATATAAAACAGGCTATTCAGATAAATATGTTAGAGAGGTTTCTCTTAATGAGATTTTTGAGCATTCTGATATTGTTAGTTTACATATCCCTTTAACTGAGGAAACTGAGTATTGGGTAGATAAAAATTTTTTTAATTCGTTTGCTAAATCAATATATTTTGTTAATACTTCTCGGGGGAAAATTCTTAAAACATCTGATTTATTAAATGCTATAAAGGAAGGGAAAGTATTGGCAGCTGCTTTGGACGTGTTGGAATATGAAAGTTATAATTTTCAGTTTAGTGTAGAAAAACAGTCTGAATTTCAGGCTCTTAAAGATTGTAAGAAAATTATACTTACTCCACACATAGCAGGATTGACCCGTGAAAGTTATTATAAATTATCATTGGTAATGGCGCAAAAGGTGTTGAAGTATTTTGCGTAATTAAGTAAGTCTAAACGCTTTTAGTTAAAGAAATTGTATATTTTTTCACAAATAAAGTCAATTTCGTCAAAAGTTAGTTCATAGAACATAGGGAGTCGTATTATAGTTTGGCTAAAACGCACGGCATTTGGTAGTTCTCTATTATCGTGTTTATTGCGATAGAAAGGGGATAAGTGTAAGGGCAAATAATGGAATACAGCGAGGATACCTTGTTTTTTTAGATATGCAATTAGTGCATCTCTTATTGTTTGATTTTCGGTAGTTATGTAGAAAATATGGCCATTATTAGAAGCATATTCTGGTATAATAGGTAGTTTTATAAATCCTTTATTTTCAAGTGGTTTGAGATTATGATAGTATCTTTCCCATAGTTTTATACGCCGATTTTGAATTTTATCCAGTTCTTCGAGTTGAGCATAAAGGAAAGCAGCAATAATCTCAGAAGGTAAATAAGATGAGCCAATATCTACCCAGTTATATTTTTTTACTTCCCCTCTGAAAAAAGCTGCTCTATTAGTTCCTTTTTCCCATATTATTTCAGCTCTTTGCGAGAATTTAGTATTATTGACAACTAATAAGCCGCCTTCACCTGCAATAATATTTTTTGTTTCGTGAAAAGAGAATGCAGCCATATCTCCAAAACTGCCTAAGGGTTTACCTTTATAAAAAGATTCTATGGCTTGGGCAGCGTCTTCTACTACGTATAAGTTATATTTTTTAGCTATTTTTAAGATTTTATCCATATCGCAGGCGATACCACCGTAATGCACTGGTACTATGGCTTTTGTTTTTTCAGTGATAAGTTCCTCTATCTTATTTGCGTCTATATTGGGATGGTTTTTATAGCTATCTGCAAATACAATTTTAGCTCCTCGTAGAACAAAGGCATTTGCTGTTGATACAAATGTAAAAGATGGTATAATAATTTCATCGCCAGGTTTTATATCTAATAAAAGTCCTGACATTTCCAGTGCATCAGTACAACTTGTAGTGAGTAATACTTGTGGAAAGTTATATCGTTTTTTAAAAAAGTCATGGCAAAGTTGTGTATATTTCCCATTGCCGGATATTTTTGCCTCTTTATATACGGCCATATACATATAATGCGTCTCTTTTCCTGTTAAAAATGGCTTATTGAAAGGAATAATGATATCATTAGTAAGCTTTTGCTTTTTTTTATCTTCAAGATATTTACTAACAAATAGACTTAAAAATTTTTCGTATAACCAGCGAAGTCGTTTTCTCATAAGAATCTTTTTTACAAACTTATAATTTTAGATATAAAAAGAAAATCTTTAATCTTTTTGACTAAAGGTTTTCATATATTTTGGGGCGTTTTTTCCTGTGTTAAAAATTAAATCAATAATGCTCACATTATGGATAAAAGGTGGTGAAAATAATTGCTTATATTCTGTATAATTTTGATAATCAAACCATTCTATACTAATATTTTCTTGTTTAAAAAGGTTGATATCTAAATAATTTTTTGCCGAAGGACCAGATACATAAACTTGTGCATTTAGTTGTTTACAGATGTTGAGTAATTTTTCGGATTTGTTTCCTTTTATTTCGAATTCCCACGACCATCGTATGGGTGTAGTAATACCCAAGATTTTATTTATGGCTGTTATAAATTTATAGTTTATTAAGCTCAAATATTCAGGCATTTTATCCAAATATAATTGTTCAAAAATTTCCCGATATTCATTAAAATATGGGGCTTTTGCGTAAAAAAAAGTTATGGTTTTCCAGTGTTTTTTATTCCAGTCTTTGTCAGCAATTTTAGCTTCTTTTATCTTTTGGTAATATTTTCCTTTGACTTCTATGGGTATTGTAAGCCAAAGAGTGCCATCGGGTACTTTTATTTTATTTCTATTACGCCAATCTCTTTTTGTATATTGGGCATCGTCGTATAATACAAATGTATCAACATAGTTGATTATGTCAAAATAGCCTTTCCATGGAATATAATTGGACTGAATTATAGCAATTTTTTTCATATTCTTATGTGCAATTTTTTTGCAAAAATAAGATAATAGTTTAAAGATAACTATTTTTATGTTTTTGTTGCTCAGTATGAACACATTTTATGAGTTTTATTATGGAGTTTTTTTTTATAATTTTTTAGAGAATGAGATTTTAAAATGGTGTATGTTTTAATTTATATTAAAGCACTTATTAAAAAAGGTAAAAATAACTTGCTTTTTAAAAGTTTGGTTATTTTTGCAAAAATTTTTGGCTATGAGCCAGGAGCATATTTATCCTGTATTTGAAAGAATAATTGGTCGTAGACAAAAAGAGGCAATGCTACGGCAGCATTCTAAGGCTATTTGGTTAACAGGGCTTTCCGGTGCAGGTAAAACTACCTTAGGTGCTACTCTCGAAAAAGAGTTATATAAACGAGGATATCTCACTCAGGTTTTAGATGGCGATAATATAAGAAGTGGTATAAATAAAAATTTAAAATTTACAGAGGAAGATAGAAAAGAAAATATCAGGCGTATTGCTGAGGTCAATAAACTGTTTATAAATTGTGGTGTGATTACTATAAATTGTTTTATAAGTCCTACCGAAGAAATTCGTAAAATGGCAAAAGAAATTATTGGAGAAGATAACTTTATAGAGGTATATGTCAATGCACCATTAGAAGTTTGCGAACAAAGGGATACCAAAGGATTGTATAAAAAAGCCAGAAGAGGTGAAATAAAGAATTTTACAGGTATTGATGCTCCTTTTGAGCCACCTAAAAATCCTGATATTGAGGTTAGAACTGATTTATTAACAGTAGAAGAAGCTGTGAAAAAACTATTGGATTATATCCTACCAAAAATTAAATACAAAGATGAGTTTCAAGATAAAGGCTAAATATAAAAAAGGCAATCGTCTTATAGAGGGAGAACTAAATATAGATGATGATTTTGTAAAATTTAAAAGTAATGATGGAGATTTTCAGTTAAATATTCCTATATACAGAATAGTCCAAACTGGTTATAGGCGTAAGCTATTCTCTTTTGAGCGTTATTTTTATTTTAAAACCTCAGATGGTGTGCCCAGTGTATTTTATGTTTCTAAACCTCGTAAGTGTATGAAGCAATTAGATAGCTTAGTATATTTTAAAAAAGTAAAATGAATAATAAACGGCTGAATATTTTTATAGTTCTATTTTTTTCAATTTATGCTTTTGTTTTGTTTTATAATAATGGAACAATATCCTTATGGGATCAAGATGAAGCTGCTTATGCTGCTTTTGGAAAACAAATGCTCTATTCTCGTGATTATTTAATACCTCATTATGTATGGTCGAAAATTCATAGAAAGCCCCCATTACATTTTTGGCTTATAGCTTTATCTTATCGTATTTTCGGGGTTAATGAATTTGCTGTTCGTTTTTGGACCTCTATTTCCATTTTATTGAGTGTACTTATAATTTTCCTTTCTGTAAGAAAACTTTTTGATAAGAAAACTGCTTTTTTTTCATCAATAATTTTTGCTACGAACTTTTTTGTCATTTTGTTAGCTAAAATAGCTCTTACAGATGCTTTGTTATTGTTGTTTTATAGTATAACTGGATTTAGTCTGATTTTTTTTATAGGGACACAAAAAAAATTGTATCTATTATTTTTTTGGACGGCAATAGCATTGGCTCTTTTGGTTAAGGGACCACCTATCGTGATTTTTGCAGGTATGTTTTTTATTTTGGGATTGATCTTTTTAAATGAAAGAAAATATGTTTTTAAACTGCATCCGTGGATTTATGGTATTTTGGCTTTAATGCCATTATTTTGGTGGGGGTATATGGCTTGGCAGGCAGATAATGGTAAATTTATTCGCTGGTTGATTGATTGGTATATTTTGAAAAGAGTTAATAGTTATGTCTTAGGACAAACAGGACCTCCAGGATATTATTTGTTAACATTTGTAGTTTTTTTCCTTCCATTTTTCCCATTTTTATTTGATGTTTTTAAAAATTCTTTTGTATCCTTGAAAAATAAGGAGCAACCATATATATTTTTTGCGCTTTGGCTCATTTCTGGCTGGTTTATCTATGAGTTCCTAAAAAGTAAATTGCCTTCTTATGCTATTGCAGCATATCCTGCTATTTCTGTAATGATTGCAGTTGAAATAAATAAATTACTCTCAGAAGGTAAAATAAATTTACCTCTAAAAATTGGTCAGATTGTTAAAAATTTGATACTTTTTTTATTTGTTATACTATTTTTTTATTATAAAAATCTTTATTCTCTTTCGTTCGCATTTGGTTTATTCTTTTTGTTATGGCTTATTCTTAGTATAGCTGAAAGTTTATTTTTGTTTTTCGGGCATAAGGGAAAATATATAACTTCATTATTTACAGAAGCCATTGTAATTTCTTTTGTGGCATTCATATTTCTTTATCCGAAGGTGGATAAAATGAAAAATGCTCCTAAACGGACTGCTATTTATATCAAAGAGGTAAAAGACGATGCCAAAGCAGTTGTAATAGAAAATGACTTTGGCAGACCTCCTTCATTGCCATTTTATATTGAAACTATTAGTAAACTTCCTTATAAGGTTGAGCATCAGTGTGATAGTATAGTCAAATTGTATAATTCCGAAGAGAAATACATTTTTATTTTGGATAGTTTATGTTTTGAGAAATTAAAGGATAGTATAATTATAACTAATTATAAATCAATAAGTTCTTATAGTCCGGATAGAAAAGGGCAAAGAAATTATATTATTGTGAGAAATTTTAAATAACTTTGACCTAAAAAAGAATGCGACAAAGTCCTTTTCAAGTAGATATTATAAAAGCAATAGAAGTATTGCGTAATGGCGGAATAATTTTATATCCTACCGATACAATATGGGGTTTAGGAGCTGATGCGACCAATTGTAGTGCTGTGGAAAAGATTTTTAGCATAAAACAAAGAGATAAATCTAAGTCTTTGATAATTTTTATAGATAATGAAGATAAGTTGTTTGACTATGTAGAGGAGGTTCCGCCTTTAACCTGGGAATTGTTAAAATATGCCGATAGTCCATTGACAATAGTTTTTCCAAAAGGTAAAAATGTGTGTTCATCTATTCTTGCAGAGGATGGTAGCATTGCCATCAGAATCCCAAAAGATGATTTTTCCCATAACTTAGTACGGAGTTTTGGTAAACCCATAATATCTACTTCTGCAAATTTTTCAGGTAAAATGCCGCCAGTTAATTTTTTAGATATAGATGAGGATTTGATAAAAAAAGTTGATTACGTTGTTAAATGGAAACAAAGTGATAGAAATAGAGCTAAACCTTCAAAGATAATAAAATTGGGATATAATAATGAATTTAAAATAATTCGTCAATAAAAAGCAAAAAATATGGAAAATAAACAGATAAAAACACAAAAGCCTTTGGTAGCAATTACTCATGGTGATATCAATGGAATAAGCTATGAAATAATTTTGAAGATATTTAAAGATCAAAGAATGTTTGACTTTTTAACACCAGTAATATATGGTTCACCAAAAGTTGCAGCTTATTATAAAAAGGTTCTGAAATTAAGCAATATTTCATTAAATCATATAAAAAAGGTTGAGGAAGCAGAGCCAAATTCGCTTAATATCATTAACACAGTAAGTAATAAAATAAAAGTAGAAATTGGGAAGTCAACGGAGATGGCTGGCATAGCTTCTGTGAATGCATTAAAACATGCTATGGTTGATATAAGAGATGGAAAAATACAGATACTTGTCACAGCACCTATAAATAAACATAATACAGAGGCAGAATTGCACTTTAAGGGTCATACAGAATTTTTAAAACATGAGTTTGAGCTTGATGATGTTTTAATGTTAATGATTTTTGAGGAACTTAGAGTTGGATTAGTTTCAGAGCATATTCCAATACGAGAGGTTGCTGATTTTATTACTAAGGAAAAGATATTAAGTAAATTGCGTTTGTTCAATGATACATTGAGGCGTGATTTTGGAATACTCAGGCCTGTAATTGCTGTGTTAGGTTTAAATCCTCATTGCGGCGACGAAGGTCTTATCGGAAAAGAGGAACAGGAAATTATAATTCCCGCAATAGAACAAGCTAAGGAGGAAGGTATTATGGCTGTTGGTCCTTATTCTGCTGATTCTTTCTTTGCAATAGGGGCCTATCATGAATTTGATGGCGTTTTGGCGATGTATCACGATCAAGGATTAGCTCCATTTAAAACAATAAGCCGTAATAAAGGTGTTAATTTTACAGCAGGATTGCCAATAATACGGACTTCACCAGATCACGGTGTTGCATATGACATCGCAGGAAAAAATCGGGCTTCTATATCCTCTTTTAGAAATGCTATCTGGTATGCTTTGGATATTTATAAACGACGTAAAGAGTTTGAAAAAATAAAGCCACTTAAAAAACAACAAGCTATTGATATAGATACAGATATCTCTGAATAGTTTTGCTTGGGTTAGATAAAAACTTATATTATGCAGAAAATTCCAACAGTTGTAAAAAATTTATTGATTATCAACACTTTGATGTTGTTAATAACTTATTTTTTTCAGCTATTTAATATTGATTTATTTCAGGTATTTGGCTTACATTATTTTAAATCGCCATATTATCACCCCTATCAGTTTATAACACATATGTTTATGCATGCTAACTTTATTCATTTATTTTTCAATATGTATGCCTTATGGTTTTTTGGTAGTGTGCTTGAAAGAGTATGGGGTGGTAAGCGTTTTTTTATTTATTATATGATTACAGGTTTTGGAGCAGCACTGTTGCATACAGCAGTAATGTGGTATCAAATACATCAGTTTGTATCGGTAGCAAATACTTTTCTTAACAATCCGGATTATGAGCATTTTAAATACTTTTTATCTCGCTATGGAAATTATCTTAATCCAATAGCTGTGCAGAATTTATTAGATGCTTGGTCTATTGACCCTAATAATCCGACTTATGCCCAGCCTGTAATAAAAGTTATTCAGCAAATTTTGCAGCAAAAAATAAATATTCCGATAGTAGGTGCTTCTGGTGCAGTATTTGGCGTACTTTTAGCATTTGGAATGTTATTTCCTGATACTGAACTTTATATCATTTTTATACCTATACCTATAAAAGCTAAATACTTTGTATTGGGTTATGGTGCTCTTGAACTATTTAATGGTTTGACCATACCCGGGGATCATATAGCGCATTTTGCCCATTTAGGAGGTATGATATTTGGATATATAATCCTAAAAATTTGGTATAAAGATAAAATAAAACTTTTCTAAAATGAGCATTTTTGTTTATGATAAAAATAATCCACTTATAAAAGTGTTGATTATCAATACAGCTGTTTTTATTTTAATGTTATTCATCCAATTAGTTTCTTTTCTTTTTACAGGAAACAGTCAAGTGTTTTTGAATCCGGTAGTACATTTTTTAGCTGTCCCTGCTTCGCTAAAAAAACTATTATTTCATTTTTGGTCTCCTATAACTTATATGTTTTTACATACAGATTTTTGGCATTTCTTTTTTAATATGTTATGGTTATACTTTGGTGGGTTAATGTTTGTTATGTACATAGATTCTCGTAAACTTATACCTTTATATATTCTTGGAGGGCTCTCCGGTGCTGTGTTATTTATATTGTCGTATAATATTTTTCCGGTCTTTTTGCCTGTTCGGCAGGGGAGTTATGCTCTTGGTGCTTCTGCATCAATAACAGCTATAATTATAGCAATAGCTGTTTATCAACCTTTGACAGACGTATACCTATTTGGAGTTTTTAGAATGAAACTTTTTTGGATAGCAATTTTTTTCGTTATATGGGATCTATTTTCAATAATGGGAGATAATGCTGGCGGGCATATTGCTCATTTGGGAGGTGCTATTTTTGGATATTTCTTTGCTTATTATTTAAAAAGAGGTAAAGATATTACTTCTATATTGCAAAATTTCAATTTTAAAACATCTCATAGGAAAAAATATCATTTTAACATGAGAACATCAAATGATAAGGAATATAATGAAAATGTCCATCAGATACGTAAAGAATTAGATAGAATTTTAGAAAAAATTTCAAAGCATGGCTATAAACGACTTAGTAAAAAAGAGCGTGAATTCCTTAATAAATACAAAGATTATTTTTAAAGGGCTACCTGAAAAGCTAAAAATGGAAAGTTTTTTGGTTAATACCCTGTTTTACAGAAATTGTATTTATAGCTGCATATATTCAGGTAGCCCCGCTTGTGTTAATCTTTAAATTCCCACATAAATCCGTCTTTTGTATCTTTTACAATTATACCTAACTCGTTTAATTTATTTCGAATTTGGTCTGCAAGTTGATAGTTTTTTTCTTTTTTAAGATTGAGTCTTATTTCTAAAATTAAATTGATTAAATCGTGAATACGTTGACTTTGAGAGAGTTCTGTTTCTTTTTTTAAGCCAAGTATATCAAAAACTACTTGATTATAAAGATTTTTAAGTTCTTCAAGATTTTCTTTATCTATTGTAAGTTCTCCATTTACGAGTTTGTTAATAATTTTTACCCCTTCAAATAGTTCAGCTATTGCTATTGGGGTGTTAAAATCATCGTTTATAGCGTCAAATACATTTTTTCTAATTTGTTTGGTATTCACTTGATTGGTCTCAGAAGGTTTAATTAGTTTAAGATTTTCTATGCCATTAAACAGTCTTTTTAAACCTCTTTCAGCAGCTTTAAGTGCCTCATTAGAAAAATCAAGGGGGCTACGGTAGTGAGCTTGTAGTATGAAGAACCTAACGGTCATTGGCGAATATTTCTTTTCCAGCAAAGGACTGTTTCCCTCAAATAATTCAAATAGTGTGATAAAATTATTAAGCGATTTACTCATTTTTTGACCATTGATAGTAATCAAATTATTATGCATCCAATATTTAACGGGTTCTTTTCCATAGGCGGCGACAGATTGTGCTATTTCACATTCGTGATGAGGAAATTGTAAATCCATTCCACCACCGTGAATATCAAATTGTTCACCTAGATATTTTGTACTCATTGTAGAGCATTCCAGATGCCATCCTGGGAAGCCTTCGCTCCATTTTGATTTCCAGCGCATTATGTGTTTAGGATCTGCTTTTTTCCATAGAGCAAAGTCAAAGGGATTGCGTTTTTCTGTTTGTCCTACTAATTCTCTTGTTTGTTGATATAGCTCATCTAATTTTCGTCCAGATAGTTTTCCGTAGTTATATTTTTGATTATATTTTTCTACATCAAAATATACTGAGCCGTTTACTTCGTATGCATAGCCGTTTTCCATTATTTTATCGATAAATTCCAGTTGTTCAGGGATATGTCCACTGGCGTGGGGTTGAATGCTTGGGGGTAGTACGTTAAGCATTTTCATAGCGTCTTGGTATCGTAGGGTATATGTTTGTGCTATTTCCATAGGTTCTAATTGTTCAATGCGAGCACGTTTTGCTATTTTATCCTCTCCGTCGTCTGAGTCGTGTTCTAAGTGTCCGACATCTGTAATATTGCTTACATATCGTACTTTATATCCTAAGAATTTTAGGTATCTGAATACTACATCAAAGGTTATTGCTGCGCGAGCGTGGCCTAAATGAGGGTCGCCATATACTGTGGGTCCGCAGACATACATCCCCACGAAGGGAGGATTGAGTGGTTGAAATTTTTCTTTTTTTCTACTTAAAGTATTGTAAATTTTTAGTTCACTCATTATCTTGTAATTTTATGATTTTTAGTGCATTATATTTTGCTCCTTGTGGAGATAAAATGCTTTGATATAAAATTATTGAATTGATTTTTTGCCTATTGAAAAATTTTTCAGAGTTTTTTTCTACGTAATTTTTAAGTTTACTTAAAGAACGAATAAATTTAATTCTTCCGATAGTCAGATGAGGTTTAAAAATTCTTGTTTCAGGTTCAAAGCCAATTTTTTGTAGTTTAGTATCAATTTGATGTGCTATTTCAGTTAATATTTCGTATTTATTTATTCCTATCCATAGGACTTTGGGTTTATATAGATTTGGGAAAACTCCTATTCCGCTGATTTCGATTTCAAATTTTTTGTAATTTTTGGCTATTTCTTTTAAAGAGTTTTCTATAAATGGTATTTTATCTGTTTGTGTTTCGCCTAAAAATTTAAGAGTAAGATGAAAGTTATCTGGATCTACCCATTTTATTTTTTCGTTTTTAAAAAGTTCTTTGGTTTGCAAATAGAATTCAGAGATTTTTCGGTTAAAGTTTATATCGACAGCTATAAATAGTCTCATCATTAAGTTTTAAAAATCGGGTGTAAAGTTATTAAAAATTGAATAAATGTTCTTTTCCGAATTTTTTTGCTACCCCTTTGAGCATAATTTTAGTCATATTTTCAATATCTATTGTAGTTTTAAGTCCCCAGTCTCTACGGGCTATAGAGTCGTCGATACTTTGGGGCCAAGTTTCGGCTATTTTTTGTCGGAAATCTGGTTTGTAAGTGATTTTAAAGTCTGGTATATATTTTTTTATTTCATTAGCAAGATCTTTTGGGGCGAAGCTAATACCACCGACATTATATCCTGATCTCACAGTAATTTTTTCTGGGTCTGCCATCATAAGTTTTATAGTAGCTTGGATAGCGTCTGACATAAACATCATAGGGAGATAAGTATCTTTTTCAAGGAAACATTCGTATTTACCTTGTTTTATTGCTGCGTAGAATATTTCTACTGCGTAATCGGTAGTGCCTCCTCCGGGTTCTGTTTTATAGCTAATTAGTCCGGGATATCGAATGCTTCTTACATCCACTCCGTATCGTTTAAAATAGTATTCAGCCCATCGTTCTCCTGCGAGTTTTGAGATACCGTAAACTGTATTGGGTTCAGTTATAGTTAGTTGGGGAGTATTTTTTTTAGGGGTAGTAGGACCGAATACAGCTATTGAGCTTGGCCAAAATATGCGGTGTATTTCTGGTATTTCCTTAGCTAAGTCTAAGACATTCAGTAGGCTGTCCATATTTATGTGCCAAGCCTGTAAAGGTATTTTTTCTGCATTTCCGGAAAGTACGGCAGCCAGGTGGTAAATTTGAGTAATCTTATGTCTTATAACAAAATGAACTAATCGTTTTGTATCTAAAACGTCTAATATTTCCCAAGGTCCGGATTGTTTAATATCTTGTGGAGGTTCTTTTATATCAGTAGCAAAGACGTTTTCGTCGCCAAATATTTTTCTGAGTTCCATTGTAAGTTCTGAGCCTATTTGTCCTGCGGCTCCTATTATAAGTATTTTTTCCATAGTTTTTTGTTTAAAAAGATTGGTATAGAGGTTATTTTTTACGTAATTTTTTTCTTTTATTTATTTTTTCAAATATTTGAGAGAATTGTTTTTTAAATTCAATAGCTTTGTTTTTGGCGGCTATATCAAAGTCATCGTTTTGTGAGGCATATATGATATCGCGCGAGGAATTTATTATTAAGCCATAGTTTTTATTTAATCCGAAAGTACATACTTCTTCTAAACTACCGCCTTGTGCACCTATGCCGGGGATAAGTAAGAAATGGTCGGGTACTACATATCTGATGATTTGTAGTTTATAAGCCATTGCTGCTCCTATTACGTACATAATATTATTTTGGTCTCCCCACCAAGTTCCGTATTTAATAACTTTTTCAAAGACATATTCCCGTGTTTCCAGTTCTTGTATAAGTTGCAGGTCGTATGCTGATGGATTTGAAGATAAACCTAAAATTATCACGAATTTGCCTTCATATTTTAGGAAAGGTTCTGCTACATCTTTTCCCAGATAGGGGTTAATTGTGACAGCATCAAATGGCATTGTTTCAAAAAAGGCTTTTGCATACATTTCTGATGAATGGAGGATGTCTCCTCTTTTGGCATCAGCGATGAGAAATATTTCCGGATAATTTTCTTTTATGTATTGAGCTGTTTTTTGGAGGCTAAGCCAACCTTTGTAGCCATAAGCTTCGTAAAAAGCTGTATTGGGTTTAAAAGCGATGGCGTAATCTGCTGTTGCATCGATAATTCTCTTATTGAATTCAAAAATAGGATCATCGCTTTTTTGAATACTTTTTGGCAGTTTTTCTATTACTGGGTCTAAGCCTATACATAGTAAAGTATTCTTTTTCTCTATTTGTTGGACTATATCTGAAATTTTCATATTTTTTTACAACAAAGTTATAAAAAACGATTTTATTTCAAAGTCATTGTTGTATTTCTATGATTTTAAATTCTACGCGTTGATTTTTCTTTCTACCTTCTGGCGTGTCGTTGGAAGCTATGGGTCTATCTGGACCATAGCCTTTTGTAGTAATTCTATTTTCGTTAATTCCTTTATTCACAAGATATTGTTTTACGGCTTCTGCTCTATCTTTTGAAAGTTGCATAAGTTTTACTCTATCGCCGAGGTTATTTGTATGTCCGGAGATTTCTATTTTAACTTCTGGGTTTTCTTTCAGGAATTTGGCTAATCTATTTAGTTCTTCGTAGGATTCTGGAAGCAATTTAGCACTGGCTTGTTTGAAAAATATTGTTTTTAATATCACTGTTTGGTTTTTCTTAATTGGCACTAAATACAAATCTTTTCTAATTTCTTGGTATTGTTTTACTTTTATTGATTTTAGGTCAATAAAATCCGTCATTGGGTAGTATCCTGCTAATTTTGCATATATATTGTATTTAGAGCCATAGGGTAGCACTATTTTATAATTACCGGTTTTCGGGGAGGATAGGGTAGTAGCTACTGTTTTATTGGTATTTAGGTCTGTATAGCTGATGTTTGTACTAATTGGTTTTTTGGTTTCTTTATCGTAAACGGTTCCATATACAATTACAACGGGTTCGGGTCTGTCTTCTTCTTTAATTTTCATTCTATAAATATCGGCTCCGCCGTATTGGGAATTATATGATACTAAGTATGCATATTCTCCTTTTGCGTCAATTGTAAAATAAGCGTCCCAGTCGGAGGTATTTATGTTAGGACCTAAGTTTTTAGGAGTGCTCCAATGTCTCCAAGTATTATCCAATCTTTTTGTTACGAATATGTCTGCTGAGCCATATCCTGGGTGTCCCTCAGAAGCGAAATATAGGGTAATACCATCTGGGGCAAGGAATGGGGAGAAGTCGCCTTGCGAGGTATTTATGTCGTCTCCCATATTGATTGGTTCTGTATATGAACCATCTGGTTTACGGAATGAAACATAAAGATCTAAGTCTCCTCTGCTATCGTTGCGTTCCAGAGCCATTATAAGTACTTGTTGATCAACTGACATACAGTAGTTATAATACTTATTGTGGTTGTAATAGTTGTCTATTTGGATATTTTCTGGAATGCTCCAGCCTTTATCTGTTCTATGTGATACAGCTATACCTTCGTCTAAATAATCTCCGAAGGCGTCGTATTGATGTGTAAGATATATTGTATTATTGTCTGGTGAAACAAAGAAAACTCCTTCGGATTGGTCGGTGTTTATTGGTGGTCCAATATTGCGAGCTGGTGTCCATTGATTATCGCCTGTAGAATAAGAGTACCAGATATCTTGTTTTTCACGTGTACCTGTATTAAGTTTATAGTTATCACGAACAAAATATAAGACTTTACCGTCTGCACTAATTGTTGGGTGTAATTCATCGGCGTATGTATTTATAGCTGCTCCTAAGTTTTCTTTTTGTTTATTTGAGAATTTTGTTTGAGCAATCATAATTTTACGGTGATACCCTTCCAATTTTAGATATTCTACTTTTATATTTGCATCGTAGCCCACGATATATCCAAATGAATTTGTATATAGAAGTTTTGCCGGGACAGTTTCTTGTAGAGCTCCGTTTATAAATACCAAAAATATGCCTTTTATTCTTTTTATTTTTACGATGTTATAGTCATCTCTTAGATTATTGACAATAATTTTACCGCTTGTCCATATAGTGTCATCGTCTTTTTCCACATTTATTAGTATGGCATTTTCGTCTGGGTATATATAGAGGAAATAGCCAGTAGATTGGTTTGTAACGTACCAAGCAAAGCCGTATTTAGCCTTAGAATTATTCAAAGGAATAAACTTTGTTTCTGCTGTGAAGTCTGTGTTTAGTAATATATTGTTAAGGTGATCCCAAAAGTACCATGTACTTTCATCAGGATCTATATTTTTGAAAAATAGGTGTGCATTTCGTTTTGAAAATATATATTCGTTGTTTTTAGCAGGATCAAAAGTAAAGGTAGATGGGATTTTAAATATATTTTCTATTGAAATTTTTTCCAGCTGTTGTGCGAATGCTGAAATTGGTAGTAGTAAGATTATTAACAGTATTTTTTTCATAGTATTATTTTTTTAGTATTTGTATTTCAACGCATTGGTTTAGTTTTCTACCTTCAGGTGTATTATTTGGTGCTAATGGTTTATCGGGTCCTAAACCTTTGATTTGAATTCTTTTTTGGGCTATACCTTTTTTTACGAGGTAGTTTTTTACATTTTGAGCTCTTGCCAGTGAGAGTTTTATTAGTGTTTGTCTTTTACCTATATTATTGGTATGTCCGATTATAATAATTTTCACATTCGGATTTTCTTTGAGGAATTCGTATAGCCTATCTAAGTCTGCGTATGCTTCTTTTTGTAGTTTGGCACTGGCTTTTTCAAATAGAATATTTTTCATAATTACTGTTGGCTGATTATCTATGGAGAGTAGATATAAATCTTTTTTTATTTCTCGGTATTTTTTTACATTTCGCAAATCTAATATTGTGCTAATAGAGAAATAACCATTTTTTTTGGCATATATTAGGTATTTTTTTCCGTAGGGTAATATTGCTTTATATTCTGCGGTATAATGGGTTGATGTGGATTTACATATTATAGTATTTGTTTGTAGATCTTTACAAATAATTTGACTACGGATAGGTTTTTTATTTTTTTTATCATATACATTGCCGTAGATAAGGATTACTGGCAAAGGTTTTGCTTCTTTTTGTAGTTTAATTCTAAAAATGTCTTCTTTGCCAATGCTGTTATTTGTAGAGACTAAATATGCATATTCACCCTTAGCGTCCACTGTAAAATAACCATCCCAGTCAGGGGTATTTATGTAAGGACCGAGGTTTTTAGGTTCAGACCAATGTAGGTATGTATTGTCTATACGATGGGAAACGAAAATATCTGCACTACCATAACCGGGAAGTCCATTAGAACTAAAATAGAGTGTTTTTGAATCTGGGGCAATAAAAGGAGTTGCTTCGTCAAAAGGGGTATTTATTGTATCGCTTAGCAGTATTGGTTCGGAATATGTTCCATCTTTTTGTAATAAGCTAACGTATAAGTCAAGTCCTCCGTAGCCATTTTTTCTTTCAATGCTCATTATTATAGCTTTTCTATCCGGGGTTATTGTAAAGGCTTGTGATGAGGCTAAATTGTAGAAGTTTTTGATTTTGATGGGTACAGGGATAGACCACGAGTTGCCTTTTTGTCTATTTGAATATGATATACCGTTGGAAAGAGGTTCTCCGAAGGCATTATAAATTCCGTTTAGAAATACTGTGTTATTGTCGGGAGAAACTGCAAAAATAAAGTTATGTGCTTCATTATTAAGCGGTTTTCCTATATTTTTTGCTTTGGTCCAGCCAGTATCAGTGAGTTGGGAGTACCATATATCATTGTCATTATAATTAGGTGGTGTTAAGGAACTATCCCGTACGAAATATAGGGTTTTACCATCTGGTGATATTACTGGCATTACTTCTGTTTTAGGACTATTGACATTAGCTCCGAGATTCTCTTTTTTTTGTATTATCGGTGTTGCTATTAGGTTTATTTTAGGCTTATGAGCTAAAATTTTCAGATAATCAATCATTATTTTATTTTTTGCAGAAACATAAAAGCCTATTTGTGCATTTTTTAAGTCTATATATTTGCTGCTGAATACTTTTTGATAGTTTATATAGAAGTTGTATTTATTCTTTATTCTTTTGATTGTCAGTAGGTTATATTTTTTTTTAGGTTTTATGAAGTAGATTTGTTTTTTCAAGAGGGTATCAATTTTTCCTTTTTTTACAATGAAAATATAGACAAACTTATCTTTGGAAATGGTTAAGTAAATTCCTTCGCCATCTTTATTTCCGTCAATGTATATTCCGTATGTGCCTGAACCTTCTATGTGTTTTATTTTTGTTTCTATTGTAAAATTTTGTTTTTTATTGTAGAATATTTTTTGACCTATCAAAACATCTTGATAGTCAGACATATTAACTATGTAGTAAACGTTTTGTTTTAGTTCTGTTCTATAATTTTGGTTATAGTCAATAGTCCAGTTATGGCTGTTGTCTATAAAATCATCAAAATATACGAGTTGTTGAGCTTTTATGATATTTACGAGCACTAAAAACAGAGATATTATACTTACTTTCATCTATTCATTTGTTTATGATTTTGAATTCTACTCTTTGATTTTTTTGTCTGCCTTCTGGTGTGGCATTTGATGCTATTGGTTTGTCCGGACCATAACCTTTTCCTGATATACGAGAAGCTTCTATTCCGTGGTCAATTAGATATTTTTTTACTGTTTCTACTCTTTTTTTAGATAGCTCTATAAGTTTTTGTCTATCTCCGATGTTATTTGTATGCCCCATAAGCATAATTTTGACATTAGGATTTGCTTTTAGAAATTCTACAAGTCTTTTAAGCTCTGGGTAAGCAGAAGGGAGTAGTTGAGCAGTACCTCTCCTAAATAGTACATTATTGAGAGTTATTACAGAACCTACTTCTATTGGTGCCAGATATAGATTTTTTTCTATTTCTTGGTATTTCTTGACGTTTGTCAGGTCAATAGTTTCTGATATTGTAATGTATTTATCTTTTTTAGCTAATAGTCTGTATTTTTTCCCCAAATTTAAGACTACTTTATAGCTCCCATCAGCTGGATTTGATATTGCTATTCCCAAATTTTTGCCTGTGTTGAAGTCCTCGTATTCAATATTAGCTTGTAGCGGTTTATGCGTCTTTTTGTCCAAAACTTTTCCGCTTATAATTGCAACAGGTTCTGGTCTATTTTCAGGTTCCAGTTCGATCATAAAAATGTCTTCTCCGCCAGTTGGAGTGGCTTTGGACATATATGCATATTTCCCTTGTGCATCAATTGTAAAGTATGTATCCCAGTCTTTGGTATTTATTGGAGGACCGAGGTTTACGGGTTTTGACCAATGTTGCCAAGTATCATCTAAACGTTTTGTCATAAAAATGTCCATAGATCCATATCCCGGTAAACCGTCTGAGGAGAAATATAGGGTTTTGCCGTCAGGAGCTAAAAATGGTGTGGCTTCATCTCCGAAGGTGTTTATTGTGCTTCCCAGATTCTTTGGCTTGGAATAGCTCCCATCGCTTTGTCGGAAACTTACATATAAATCTTCGCCTCCGTATCCTTCTGGGCGCGTTACTGCTAAGATTAGCACATTCCTATCTACGGACGGACAAAATGTCTCGTAAATCCCATTGTTTATATAATTCTGTATCTTAACTTGTTTGGGAACAGACCACGACCCGTCTTTTTGTTTATAGGTTATTGAAATTCCTTTGTCTGAAATGTAAGAACCATCTGAACGATATAACCCCTCTATAAGAAGGGCATTATTATCCGGCGATACAGATATTACTACATTGTCCCCG
The DNA here is from genome assembly GCA_964637235.1 of uncultured Bacteroidales bacterium. Taxonomy (GTDB): domain Bacteria; phylum Bacteroidota; class Bacteroidia; order Bacteroidales; family S143-33; genus CAZWVR01. The sequence goes on from CAZWVR010000026.1 coordinate 20,107, forward strand.
GCATTATTCCATTTGGCATTTAGTTTTTTAGGTTTACTCCAATGATTACCTTTTTTTGTCGTGTACCAAATATCAAAATTTGAATCGTCTCCAAAGCTTAAATAAAATGGTTTTTGTGAACGGGCAAAGTATAATGTTTTACCGTCCGGTGAAATAACCGGAGCTATTTCGCTATGGTCTGTATTTATAACTGTGATTGGTATTTTCTTTTTGACCTTAACAATATCTTGTTTAACATTGAGATTCCCTAAATCTTGTTTTATTTTAAAATAGTCTATGGCTATTTCAGCTGCTGGGTCAATATAAAAGCCGTATTTATTCCCGTCTTTTTTATAATATTGACTACTGCCTAAAAGTTTCCCGTTGATGTAAAATTTATATTTATTGTTTTGTTTGACAACTTTAAATATATTGTATTTTCCCTTTCCATTTATTGCGCTATTACTTCCGGAAAGTAGTACATATTCTTTGCCTTCCGAGTAGCGACTTACTTGATATTGACCAGTTGAGTTAATTATAAATTGCATACTATTAGACCAGCCATACGCGTTCCAACTTAGACCATATTCGCTGAATTTAGTGCCGGATATGAGCTTTATTTTTGCTTCTATTGTAAAGTCTTGACTTTCATTTATATTTAGGCTATTCCACACCCGATAGTTATATTGATAAGTTTTATTTTTAATGTACAAATGTCCGTTCTTTATTTTTTCAGAAATTTCTTTGTCATTGGTAAGGCTCCAGTTGTATGAATTATCATTGAAATTGTCGTTTATGACATATAAATCTCGCTGGGCGAAAAGGGCAATTGGGACGATGAATAAAATTATAAAAGGGACTATTTTTTTCATTTTTATAAGTTTTGAGTTTTATATTTGGGTGTGTCCCCTCACTCGCAGAGCTCGTTCGGGGTCGGTCTACGGCTTGTATCCACCTTGTATTCGGGTTGCGGGCGCATTAGCTCGGAGAGGCAAATGCTGCCGGCAGCAGCCTTCGGCTGGCAGCACGCCAGCCTAAGCCTCTCCTCGCTTTGCGGTGCGTGGGGCTTCGCTCTCCGCTCAGCCTCCGCCCGCAAGCGCCCGCAATACCCTCATACTGCGGCGGCTAACTCGCCTCCGACCTCACCCTCTTTTTATTTCTCTTCCAAAAAACGGTCATATCTTACAACTCCTACTATAAATGCAGCTTCTTCTATATTTTTTTCCGATTCACTTAGTTTTTCGTCAATTATTTCTCCGTCTTTCCAGTAAATGCAGCCTTTTATTATGGGCTCTCCAAACAGTGAAAGATATTCTCTGAGCTCCTGCACAGAAAATAAGGAACCTCGCAGTATTATATTTCCTTTGGGTAATGCTTTTATGTAGGAAGATTTCCGGTTTAAGCCTCCTACCAGTATATAACCATAATGTTTTAGTACTCTTTTTATTTCTCCGAAGGCTTTTTGCTTATCTTCTTTGTCCAAGAAGTCTAAGGACGTAATTGCAAAAATATTTTCAAAAAAACGCTCTTTGAATGGCATATTACGAACATCGTGAACAAGGCATATAGTATTTGGAATATTCTTCCGCTCCGCTATCTCTACCATTTCCCGACTTATATCAATAGCTATTATATCGTTCCCTTTTGCTGCAAAATATTCTGTCCAATGCCCTGTACCGCAGCCTATTTCTAATGATTTGCCAGCAGGAATATTTTGCATTAACTCCTCAACAACAGCTTTTTCAAGCTTGTCTATATGTTGTCCTAATGCTGTTTTGTAAAAATCATCATAAGTTTCTGCTAATTCGCCAAAATCTATTTCTTTCATATTTTTTTCTGCAAAATTATTGAAAAAATCAACTTTTTGCTTAAATAATTTTGATAAAATTATTCTTTTTTTTGGATAGAATTATCAATTTTTGTTCGGTTTTTCCAAAGCCTACTTATAAGTTGACAGTAGCCTATATAGTTTTGAGTATAGACAATAAAGTGCGAATTATTTTTTGTTGTACAATTATGCGAATTTTAGTATTTCATCTCCAAATTCACTTAATAATAATGAAAGCGAGTTTATTGAGGCTTCCAATTCATTTAAATCTAAATTTTCAATTTCTAATGTGTCGCGATATAATACAGTTTTTCCTTCATCATCAAGTACCATAGCCCCGTGAATCATATCACGGTTTTTCTTTAATAGTGTTTTGTATAACTGTACATCGTCTTTTTTTACTTTAAATAGAGGTTGCTCAATAATTAAAATGGGGGGAGCTATTGCTAAAATCATATTTTTTACCCCGTCTTCTTCATTATCTATGACAAAAATACCTTGATCTTTGTCTTCATTGACAATAGTGTATTCAAGGTTTAATAAAAAATCCCGGATTTTTTCAAAGTAGTCGGTCATAATTTTTGGTTTTGGTTCAATACAAATTTATTTGAAAATAAAAAAAATCAAACTTTTTTTTGATAAAAAAACATATTTATGTGATAAGTATATAGAAATTTCCGTTATTTAAAAAATTGCTATTTTAGCCTAAAATTTGATGAAATGAAAAAGCTTATAATGTTTTTTGTTGCTCTTATGTTGTTTGGGGAATTATTTGCCCAAGTAAAGCCCAAACATAGAGCAAGCCTTGGGAAAAATGATATAATTGTTTTTTTGAACAAAACTAATGATATCATAAAAGAAGCAAAGAAGATAGTAGATGAGCATAAAATATATACAGGAGCACTTTTGGTAGCTTATAATATGCAAAAGCAAGCAATTGATAGCTTTAAGAATGGAAAAATATATACTGCATTGAATCTTTCTGCAAATGCGCGTGATTTTTGTTATTATTCCTATGTTAAAAATATACAGAATGATACGCCCAGAGATTGGCATCCTGGTCCTAAATATAAGCCTTTTATAAAAAATACTTTAACGAAAGTACAAATAACTAATATGCTTAAAAATATGGCTAACCCACAAGCAGAAGTCGATATACAAACAGATTCTTTGGAATATCTTAAACCTATTTATTCTACTTCAAAGGGTAAACGTCGTAGAACAGTTTTTTGATAATTATGAAGTTTTAAATTCGCTTAAAAAAAGTTCTTTAATTTGTTCTTTTACTTTTTGGAAATCAATTTTCTTATGCAAAATTTTTTGCATTGATGTAGTTCCACGGTCTTTAAAACCACAGGCGTTTATAAAAGAGAAATAGTTTAGGTCAGTATTTACATTTAAAGCAATTCCATGCATAGTAATATGATTGCTCACTTTGAGCCCTATTGCACAAATTTTTTCTATGTTTTTGTCATTTTTTATCCAGACCCCAGGTGCGTCGTCGAGTATTGTACCATTTATTTTGTAGATTTTTAGTAGTTTAATTATTAAGTTCTCTAATTTTTCTACGAATTGTTTTGTTCCTATTGAAAAATTATCCAGATCAAAGATGGGATATACCACCAATTGTCCAAAACCATGATAAGTGATGTCTCCACCTCTATCAGTTTTTACAAAATAGGCGTTTAATTTATGTAGTAAATTCTCAGATATTAGCAGATTTTCTTTTTTACCGTGTTTGCCTAAGGTATAAACATGTGGGTGTTCACACAAAAGTAGTGTATTAAATGTGCTTTTGTTCTGTTTTTTCAGTTCTAAGTTTAATGAAAATAATTCATTTTGATATTCATAAGCTTTTTTATAGTCAATAATGCCTAAATCTTGTATTTCTATTGTAGTATTTTTGAGCATTTTTTTAGTCATAAGTTTACTTAAAGTTTTATTCTTTGCAAAAAAAGAATTTTTTATAGATATTTATCAAGCTTTTTTGAGAAAAATCTCGGTAATAATTTTCAGGCTTAATTTTAATTTATAAAAAAAACTTGTATGGATGAGCTTTATAAAATAATTCCGGATAATCCAGAAGATAGATTAAGGTATCAATTGAAGGAAAAATTGAAATCGGGCGATTTTATTTTTGATGTGCATACTCATATTTTTAATGCGGAGTTTTTGCCTAAGAAATATTTTTCGCTTCGTTTGCCTTATATTGTTGACACAGAGTTTTTAATTTATGTTAATGAAAATTTACAAGAAGATATGATAGGGGAGGATAAATTGCTTTATTTTATTAAGTATTTTAAATTTTTGCAGAAAAATTCCACTGAAAAGATTGCAGAGCATTTACTTTCTAATACACCTCGAAATATGATTTTTTTTTCATTGAGTATGGATTTTACAGGTATTGAACCGAAACCTGAGAAAAGTTATGCTTTGCAGGTTGAGAAGATTAAGCAAATTGCAGATACTTATCCCGATAGATTTATTCCATTTTTTAGTATAAATCCCAAAAATATATCTAACCCCCTGATGCTCCCGCGCGTCTTTTCTGAAAAATATCGTTTTTTTGGTGTTAGTTTATATCCTTCTTTGGGATTTATGCCTTCACATCCTACTTTAATGAATTTATATGAAATTTTTGAAAGTAAAAAAGTGCCTATAATTACTAATAGCAGTTATAGCAATGTACATACTACGAAAAATTTACAAAAAGTTATTTATTGGGAATACGATTGTGAGGAGGATAAATTTAAACTAAAAAAGCAAACCAAGATTTTTTGGTTTAAGAATCAATTTATTACGTTTTTTAATAATCCTAAGAATTGGGAAAATGTGCTTAAAAAATATCCTAATTTATATTTATGTTTTGCGCATAGTGGCGGTTGGGAAGCATGGATAGAAAAAAGTAAAAGTGCGTGGCTTTATAGTATTTTAGATTTAATGGAAAGATATCCAAATGTTTATGCTGATATATCATATTTAATAGCATTGGAAGGTTTTACCCAAAAGTTTTTAGATCTTTTTCATAAAAATAAAGTTTTTGCCGATAGGGTATTGTTTGGAACTGATTATCATTTCGTTATGATAGAAGGACATTATAATACTATACGAACTAAATTTATAAATGCTGTTGGTTCTGAGGTAATGCATAAAATTGCACGCGTAAATCCTCTTAAATTTTTATCCCTTGAAAAGTATATTTAAGGCTGTTGTTTTAATTATCTTTTTTTTCATATCTTGTAATAGCCAAAAGAAATTTGTTGTACTTATCCGAGAGAATGATAAAATTATACATAAAAGTTTTAGCGATAGTAATAGAGCTTTTATTTTTACTCAAAAGAAAATAAAACATTTTATTGATAAAGGTTTTATTTCGGCTTATTATGTAAAAAAAAATGATAGTATCTTTATATACAGAAATGAGCGTTTCTTTTTTGATACATTAAAAATAGAAAATTTCCCGTCTTATTCTTTTAAGCCTTCTGTAGCTAATTTTTTTCGTTTGCATAAATACTTAAAATCTTTAACAGCTCACTATTGGGAAACTGGCTATCCATTTGCTTCTATGCAGATTGATACTTTGATTTTTAATAACAATAAAATATCTGTTTATGCAATATTTTCTCCCGGAATGTACGTTAAGTTTGGCAAAATTCATATTAGAAGTAAAATCGTTTCAGAGAAATTTATTAAAGCTTATCTAAGAATAAAAACAGATAAACCGTTTGATATTCAGAAAGTTCAGAATATTGATAAAAATATCAATAATCTGGATTTTATGCGTATTGATAAAAAAAGTCGTGTAGAATTTAAGAAAAATTATGCTGATTTGTATATATACCCCAAAAAGGTTAAAGCAAATAATATTACTGGTTTATTGGGTTTTCAAAATAAACGGGGTAAATTACAAACAATAGGGGAGATAAAATTAAAGCTTGTAAATATTTTCAAACTGGCAGAAGTTTTAGATTTTCAGTGGAATAAAACCGATACTAAAAGTCAAAAATTAAATTTTAATCTGTTTTATCCATATATTTATGGCAGTTATTTAGGCGTTAATTTTTCTTTACAGGTTGAAAAGCAAGATAGCTCCTTTGTGAATTTTTCTTATGCACCTTCTTTACAATATTTTTTTTCTGGGATGAACAGAATTTCTTTCACTTATGAACATTGTACTGGTATCAAGCTTGCAGAGAATAGCCAGAGTCAAAATTTTCGGCAAGTTTTATATGGAGGTGGCTTTAAAATACATAACCGCAGAGATTTTACTTCTAAAAAAGGATATGCAGTAGAACTTATGACTATGGCTGGATATAAATACTATGATTTAAAAAAATATTCTCGCAAGAAAGTTGTTTTTACATCTGAGTTTTTTATTCCCATTTATAGGA
>CAZWVR010000027.1:0-5260 GCA_964637235.1 uncultured Bacteroidales bacterium
ATAAAATTATTTCTTTGTTCCATAATTTTTGAATTAGATTGTAAAAATAGTAAAATTTTAATAATTGGAGTGCGTTATTTATAACCAATTGCTGCATATCCTACCCAGTGATGTATATTTGCCGGAGCAGTTATACCAATTCCCAAATCTTCGACAGGTAATTTTTTATGATTTATACTTGTGGCATAAGCAATTTTTATACCTTTTAGGGGTTCGTTGGGTAATATAGATAGGTAATATGCTGTAAGAAGTCCCATCGGAACACTATATCTTCCGCACCAAGTCCATTTGTATTTCATATAATTGTTTTTTTCTATGGTATAATTCATAAACTGTTTTATTTTTTGGGGAGTTATTTTACCAATAATTGTTTTAATTATTTCTTGCTCGTGTTTAATAGCTTTGCGATAGCCTGCGGTATCTGCGCCATAGTATGCAAAATTTTCTCCTCCCCAGTTTTGGTCTCCATAATGTACAGCGTCAGTGCTAATAATTATTGCAAAATCTTTGCCCCAAGTCATTTTTCGGGTTATTTTATGGATAGCTTCTGCCAAGTCTTTGGATATTTTGTTCATTGTTTCAAAATTCATATATGGGACTAAAATAGGAATAATTAAAATGTCTTTACCGGTATATTTCTGTAGAAATGGCATAAAAGCTTCAATGGAATGCTCTATCGCAATCATAGTGTCATTTATTATGTAGTCATTTTGGGGTAAATTTTTGAGGATTTTACTGCGAGCGTCCCAAATTTTTATTTTACCATAGGCACCTTTCCAATAGCAAAAGGTTCCGAAAACAATTTTATCTTTCAAATGAAGTTTCCAAGCTTTATGTGCTACTCCGAATATTATCAGATGTTTAGCTTTTATATGCTTAAATAATAAGGGATACAGATATGAAGCATAAGCATGGTCGTCGTGAGGAGAAATAGCAACTTTCCATATAGCATTTTTTATTTGAGGATTTTTTTCTATGTGTTTTATTGAATCGCCGAATATTCGGTAAATTCTTGAAATTACACTATCTGCTTGTAGTTGAGTATGTGCAAAGCCCACTGTATCCGTGAATCCGCGTATAGAAGTGTTGTAGCATTTTGAGGTATGTTTGCATGACAGAGTGAGAAAAGTCATTAGTATAAAATAAAAGAGTTTTTTCATATTTTTTTTCGCAAAGTTAATAAAAACTTTTTTTAAGAATGCTTTGCTAAGGTTTGTTTTATCAGTAAAGATATTTGGGAAATTTATTGATAAAATTTAAGGGGAGGTCTAAAAAATTAAGGAATTGTATTTTTATGACATTTATAGAGACTTTTTGTGGTAAAGAGAATAAGGCGAAAAATATAAGAAAATAATAAAAAAGGAGGCGCCTTTTTAGACACCCCCTTGTAAGGCTATTAAGCTATTTTTTTGGCGAAGTAAGTTTTTTTCAATAGGTCGTAGAATATTAACAATCCTCCGAGAATCATTAGACCGTCTGGCAATAGTCTAAACCACATCCAAGCTTTTGTAGCTTCTACTGTTTCTCTGATTCGTGCCATATAATAGCCATGTTCGAAGGCTACTTGTACTTGATGAATTCCAATCATATAAGTTGGTAAGGCGAATAGTATTACACCGATTGTTAGGAGCCAGAACCCCCATTTACTGATTTTTTCGTTCCATTCTAATCCGTTAGCCAGAGAGTTTGTACGTGCAACCATATATATGAATGCGATTGCGACATATCCGAATGCACCCAGAAGAGCTATATGTCCGTGAGGCATTATTAGATAAGTACCGTGTGCGTAGTAGTCAATTGTAGGAGTATTTATCAGCATACCGAAGAAACCTGCACCAATCCAGTTTAGTATTGCAGAGCCTGCTATCCACATAAATACAGTAGAGAATTCGTTTTTCTTGCCTTCCAGACGTTGTTCACGTTGATTTTTCATTGCTTCTACTATCATTAAGGCTAATGGTAGAGGTTCAAGAGCTGAGAATATACCGCCGATAGCTATCCAGTATTCATCAAGTCCTTGCCACCAATAATGATGTCCTACTCCTAATGTTCCACTCATAGCTATAAGGAGTAATTCAAATATCATTGTTCTTATAGCTGTTTTGTGTGAGATAAGTCCCAGGGAAACTGTAAAGAATGCTATTGTACCAGCTGCAAACATTTCAAAAGTTAATTCAACCCATAGATGAATTACCCACCAGCGGTAGTAATCGTCCACAGAGAAATTAGGCATTATTTTGTTCAGCGGCATCATTCCAGCTACGTACAAAGTAGCAATTGCAAATGCTGCCCAAATTATTGTATTTACTATGGGGTTATTTTTGGAGGCTTTACGTATTAAGCTGAAAACTAATAAGAACCAAAATACTAAGCCAACAACTAAGAGAATATCCCATAGGCGCCCGAGATTTATAAGCTCACGTCCTTCATTTCCTAACCAGAACCAGCTATGTGGGAGTTGTCCTTTTGCACCCATATATAATCCAACTATTGCTCCTACTGCAATTAATAACAAAGCGAGCCATAATATATCTACAAGCCAAGGATATTTATGATCTTTATTTGCGACCCATGGAGCTACTAACATACCACCAACAAGCCATCCAACTGCTACCCATAGTATTGCTATTTGTGTATGCCATGCACGGGCAACGTTAAATGGTAATACACTTTGCGGAATTATGAAATCTTTTGCAGGTTCTGTATATAAATGTGCTAAATACCCTCCTAAAAATAGCTGAACTACGAATAATAATGCTACAATTGGTACATATTTAAGTAGTTTCTTTTGGGATTTGTATATGCTTGTAATTTGCATTGCAGGTTTAAGATCCTCATCTTTTTTAAATAGATACTCGTATGCCAGATAGATTATAATAATTGTTAATGTCCAAAGTAGCAAAAATTCCCAGAGAGAGACTTTATGATTGATGAATTCTAAGTTTTGATCTATTTCTGGTTCATAAGGCCAGTTATTTGTCCAAGTTCTATTAGTACCAGGACGTTTTGTTGATGCTAAAAGTTGTCCCCAATCAAAGAAAGCGGCTATTTTTTTTGCTTCTTCTTTTGTTATGAAGCCACCGGGATAACCGCGTTTTTTATCACCATTAACTAATAAGTTTATTACATACTCAACATTCTTTTTATATGCTTCTGTTGACGCTTTGGAGTAGGTAACAACTTTATCAAGTTTAGTATTTTCTTTTATTTCTTGTTTAACTTTTTCTTTTACTGCTCCTAATTCTGTTGCTGTTAATTCATTTTTATTTTTTCCAAACATTTCTTGTGCATAGTATTGATAAAGATATTCCACTCTATTATGCAGTAAATCAGTGGAAAAGTCAGGTCCCATATAAGCTCCCATTCCGAGCATAGTACCCCAGTCCATTAAGTCGAATTCTTGGAAGTATGCTTTGCCTTGAATTACATCGTCTTTTGTGTATAGAACTTCACCGTCTTCTGATTGTACTTTTTCAGGAATAGGAGGCACTTCTTTGTGTAAGGTGACGGTATAGTATATCAATGCCGACACCATAAAAATAGCAACAATCCAAAAGGCTGTTTGCAAGCCTTTTTTAGTCATAAATTTGTCTAATAAAGTTTTCTCCATAGTATATTGATTTTTAGTTAAATCAAATTATAAAATAAAAAATCAATGAAAAATATTTTGTATAACATTTTTCTGCGAAAATAATAAATATAAATTTGGTTCCAAATTTTTAACTTTTGTTATGAATGTAATATTTTAAGCTAATTCTTAATTTGGATTGAGGTTTTAAAAGCATATACAACTTAATAAAAGCTATAAGAGTTTTTCTTAGTCAGTTTTTATTTATAATATGAAAATTGGCGATAGATACTATTGTAATTTTTATCGATGATGATTTTAATAGAAAATACGTGGGAATAAAGTCCTATTCCAATATTTGCTATATTTGTTAGAGCATAATCTACGCGAAAACGTCCTATTCTTAGTCCTATTCCGAGGGATGGGGATAAAGATAGTACGTGTTTTCTATATATAGTTGTATCACGGGCAAAAGATGAAGCATATTGAAAGTTTGAGAGCCCGCCTCTTAAAAATATTCTTTTATTATAATTCCATTCTAATGCATAACGGGGATATATTGAGATTGGATTAAAGCTTACTATGGCATTTCTTTTTCCGTCAAAATAAAAGATTAGGTCTTGTTCAAAAAGTAGGCTATTTTTATTATTTATTTTAAAATTGCGTGCTATACCCATATATAAGGACGGTAAGATAATTTCAAGTGAATTTTTTGGTAATTGATTTCCTGTTTGTTTAAAAATATTGGCTATTGTATCGTTTATAGAAAAGAACCAAGCAGTAAAAGTGCTTGTTGCATCTTTTAGCATTGCAGCAAGTAGCCATTTTTTGTAGATATATTTTATACCAACATCAATACCAAAGCCGTATGCATTTGCAAATTCTCCGAAATGTCTGTAAATAATTTTAGCATTTGCTCCGATAGAAAGTCCTTCAATTGGTAATTTTTTAGCATAAGAGGCAAAAAAAGCATAATCAGATACTGAAAAGTATTTTATACGGGAATAGTCCGGGTTCCCATTGGCGTCGTATAGATATAACGTATTTTGGATATTGTCAATTCCCATTCGTATAAGGGAGAATGCAATAGTAGAACTGTCATTTATTTTGTGTGTATAGTTTAAAAAATCGTATTTAGCAATAGAAGCAAAATATTCAGAATGCAGTAAATTTATTTCATTTTTTGCTTGTATATGTGTCAGATTTGCTGGATTAGAATATATACAGGAACCATCATAATTAGAAGCTACTGATGCATTTCCCATTCCCATATCACGAGCACTTGAACCTATGTTTAAGAATTCGTTCCCATATTTTCCTATTTGAGCTTTGCTAATTATAGTAAATATAAATAAAAAAAATATAAAAGAAATAAATTTCATTTTTTGGAGTTTTTGCAAAGGTAATTAAATTTTTACTCCTTTTTGATACTTTATACTTTGACTAATTTGTTCTATAAAATTTAAAGCGTTTTTTTTATAAAAAATTATTACATTAAAATTATTGAAAATTAACAGATTAAGATCATAATTAATTTAGATACATAACAATTTCCCTTACCAATTTTTTGACCAAATGTTAGGATTTTTGGCTCAAAAGAAATATTTTTATTTGTCCTAAAAACTTAAAGAAAATGAAAAAAACAGTTTTTCTTATTCTGATTGTTTTGGCATTGTTTTCTTGTTCTAAAAA
>CAZWVR010000027.1:5360-24823 GCA_964637235.1 uncultured Bacteroidales bacterium
CCCAAAGAGATTTTAGCCTGCCCAAATCTTAAACATCTGAATCTTATAGGTAATAATTTAGATTGGGACAGTACATTTAGTTTGATTAGCCAGACCAAAGTAAATAGCGTTTTTCTTTCAATAGACGATATATCCAAAATAAACTCTAAATATTGGCATTATATAACAGGTGTTAAAATAATTAAATTTTTAAATAAATTTCCAAAAAATATTTTAAATTTTAAACAACTGCAATATATAGATATAAGTGGTACTGATGATTTTTATAATGATATAGACATTTTGCCACCAGAACTTTATAGCCTTAAAAATCTTAAATATCTGAATTTAGCATATTGTAAATTAAAAACTTTGCCGGATAATTTTTCTAAACTTTCAAATTTAGAATTTTTAGATCTACGAGGAAATTATTTAGATTTAACAACACAATTACATAAACTTCCATTAAACATTAAGCAATTAGGAATATCAATTTTTAAAAATGATAGCGCAGTTTTTGACATTTTGGCAGAATGGAAAAATTTAAAATCTTTAATTCTTGATGTTGAAGATATAGATACATTATCTAAGGAAATAGGTAAATTAACTTTCTTAACTAAATTAGATTTAAGTAATAATCATTTAAAATACCTTCCTGACGAATTTCTAAATTTGACAAATTTAACTACTCTTGATTTAACAAATGATTACTATTTACATTTAGATTCGCTCAAAATTAGTAGGCTTCATAAATTGACTTCATTATATGTAAAGGGTGTTGATATAAATTATCTTTTATTTATTAAACAAATTAAAAATTTGAAACTTGAAAACCTCTCTATCTCTTTATTTCAGAAGCAAGGCTATGAACAATTATTAAATTTTTTAGCTTCCTCAAAAACTTTAAAGTCTATACAGATTTTTGTAGATCAAATGGATAGAGTTCCATCAAAAATATGGAAGTTAAAAAAATTAACAGAGTTAGGTTTTAGCGAAGAGATATTATCTAATATCCCTGCTGACATTGCTAACTTAACCAATTTAAAAGTTCTAGATGTATATGAGAATAATTTAACTTCATTGCCTCCTGAAATTGGAAAACTAACTAATTTAGAGAAGTTAGATTTGGAACATAATTATTTAAAGTCATTACCTCCGGAAATCGGAAATTTAAAACATCTAAAATATCTAAATCTATCTTGGAATAAACTAAGTTCATTACCTCCGGAAATCGGAAAACTCACTAATCTAAGAGCATTGAATTTAGAAACAGATAAATATTGCAATCATATTAGTGTTTTACCAAAGGAAATTGGTAATTTAACTAATTTAAATTATTTGAATTTAATAGGTAATAGACTAAAAACATTACCACCTCAAATAGGCAGGCTAATAAGTTTAAGAGAATTATATTTATCTTCTAATGATTTAATAAGCCTTCCGCCAGAAATTGGTAAACTTACAAATCTACAAAGTTTGGATTTAAGCAGGAATAAATTAACGAGTCTTCCTACTGATATTGCGAACTTAAAAAATCTGAAATATTTAGTTTTATATTATAATTCCTTTTCTGATGCCGAAATAGAAAAAATAAAGCAACTTTTACCAAATTGTCAAGTGAAAGATAGTATGGACTAATGCTTAATTTTTTTAATGTATTGATTTTCAAAATATTATAATCTTGCAGATGAAATGTTTCTTTTCAAGTATTATTTTTTTATTTTTGCATAATTAGTAAATAAAAACCATATTATATGTTTTATCCCAGAAAAATTAAAGGATTTAGAGATATTGATCCGCAATTGAACTCAATACGGTGGCATATTATAAATAAGGCTATTGAGGTATATAAATTATATGGATTTGAGCATTGGGATACCCCCTTAGTTGAATATGCAGAGGTATTAGGTAAATATCTCCCTGATATAGATACTGCTGCCGAAGGTATATATTCGTTCAGGAACCCTGAACAGGAGCCTATATATGACCCCCGAGGAAATGAAAAACGAGATGAAAATAATAACGTTATAATGACAAATCACTTTTTGGCTCTTAGATATGACCTTACCGCTCCTTTGGCGAGATTATACTCAGAAAAAATTTGGGACAAATTCATTCATAATCAGATAGCTAACGGCAAAAATGACTTATTCCGCCGATATCAATTTGGACCTGTGTATAGATATGAGGCTAAAATTGATCCGGATAGGTTTAGGGAGTTCTGGCAACTTGATTTTGATACCGTAGGTTCTGACGATGTAGCTGTTGATGCCGAGAATGTTATGATATTAGCAGATGCCTTGCAAAATATCGGCTTGAAAACAGGAAAGTTCATTATTAAAGTTAATAATCGTAAAATTTTGCAAGGTTTTCTTAATTCTATTTCTATTTATGATGAACTTATGCATTCGGTAATGCGAGTTATTGATAAAGCCGATAAAATAGGGATGGATGGCGTTGTGCAAGAACTTGGTAATGGTCGCACGGATAAATCAGAAGCATTTATTGAAGGTTTGAAACTTGATTCAAAACTTATTGATAAGATAATTTCTTTTCTATCTGAATTTAATGACCTTGAAGACCGAGATAAAGTACTTAAAAAATTGGAATCTTTAAATATCAATAATCCATTGTATCAAGAGGGAATAGAAGAATTGAAAAAGATGCATCGTATATGGGAAAGTCTTTATTACGATAGCGATATTGTTATATTTGATCCAAAGATAATACGCGGAATGGAGTACTATACAGGTCCTATATACGAAGCCGAATATCTTGAAACTTATACCGATTATAAAGGACGAAAGCGTCGGATAGGTTCAATATGCGGTGGCGGACGATATGATAATCTTGTAGAAAAACTTATTGGTTTAAAGGTTCCTGCTGCTGGCGCTTCAATAGGTGTAGATCGCCTTGCCCAAATGATGATTTTAACAGGAAATATCCCTATGCAAATTCAAGGTCCTGTGCTTATTGTCGTTTTTGACGATAATTTGATGTTTGAATATCAGAAAATCGCAAAATTACTCCGTGAAAATGGAATAAAAACTGAAATTTATTATGGTCAGAAACGAAGTTTAAAACAGCAACTTGCCTATGCTGACGCTAAAAATGCTCCGGCTGCAATACTTATTGGTGAAGACGAAATTAAAGAAGGCGTAATTACCCTCAGAAATTTAAAACTCGGAAAAAAGATGGCTACGCAAATAAAAGATAAACAACAATGGAAGGAAATGGTACAGCAGAAAATAAAATTAGAAAATTTAGTTGAGAATGTTAAAAAAATTGTATTCTCATAAAAGATTTTTGATTTTTTAATCTTAAAATAATAAATTTGCAGAAAAATAGCTGATGCGGGAAAACCAAACTTTACTTATTAGAAGGCTAAAAGAAGCTTTGGCTGAGCTTATTGAACGATATGAGAGAGTAAAAGAAGAAAATAAAAATCTTTTTAAAGAAATTCAAGACTTAAAATTACATATACAAGAAAAAGATAATCAAATTTTGCAATTAAACAGAAAATTAGAAGATTATAAACTGGGCAATGCCTTTATTTTGGCACAAAAAGGCGAAGATATTTCTAAAATACGCCACGAGGCTAAAATAAAAATAAATAAATTGATACGCGAAATTACTACTTGTATAAATTTACTAAAAATTTAAAATGGAATTATTACTTGATATTTTAGATGAAAAAATAGGAATAAAAGCAGATCCTAAGGATAAACCTCTTTTGGATAAGGTCGTTAATCTGATAAAAGAAGCTTATCAGGAAATTACCTCTAAATATTCAGAAGAGAAAAATGAACGACGATTATTGATTATGACAATGTTTAAATTAGTTTTGGATCTATATACTAAAAATACAGAGAGTATTGATGAGGTTGACATAGATTTTATGCGCGAGATAAGCGATATAGTTGTGACATTAGAAGAATATCTAAATATACCCGCATCGGAGGAGGGGGAAACTCAACACTAAATTAATTAGAGGGTCCGCTCATTGTAGCAAAGGAGCGCTCCCTGCGAGTGCACCTGACCTATGATGGCGCCTCTATACGTGTCTATTCGGGGTTTTCCACCCGAAACGATGCGGGTTTTTATGGCATTGCCCTCCTTATTTTATTAACCTAAAAAACACTAATTATGAATATCGTTGTATTGCTAATTATCGGTATTATTGGTCTTATTATTGGGGGGCTTTTAGGATATTTCTTAAAAATTAAACTTGTAAATAAAAAAGCCGAGGAAATAATCTCCCAAGCCCAACAACAAGCTGAAATTATTAAAAAAGATAAACTCCTCGAAGCTAAGGAGCATTTCTTAAAATTAAAACAAGAGTTTGACGAAACTACAAAGAAAAAAACTGCAAAACTCCAAAAATATGAACAAAAATTGCAGCAGTTTGAAAATACCCTTTTGCAACGAAAAGAAGACTTGCAGAAAAAATTAAAGCAATTTGAACTTAAAAAAAAGGAACTTGCTACCATCAAAGAAAATCTTTTAATGCAAGTAGAAGTCGTTGAAAAAAAGAAACAAGAACTGGAAAGTGTCTATAAAGAACAAGTGGAAAAATTGGAATCAATAGCCGGAATGACAGAGGAAGAAGCTAAAAAACAACTTATAGAGTCCCTTAAAGAAGAGGCAAAAGCAGAAGCTGAAAATTATATTGCCGAAATTATTGAGGAAACAAAACTGAATGCAAAAGAGGAAGCTAAAAAGATAATCGTCAGAACAATACAGAGAATAGGAAGCGAAGTGGCTACAAATCACTCTATTGTTGTATTTCCTATTGATAGCGATGAACTTAAAGGACGTATCATTGGGCGCGAAGGTCGTAATATAAGAGCTCTCCAAGAAGCCACAGGCGTGGATATTATTGTTGATGATACTCCTGAAACTATCACTATTTCCAGCTATGACCCTTATAGGCGCGAAATAGCTCGCTTAGCACTTCAACAACTCATCGCAGACGGTAGAATCCACCCTTCAAGAATTGAGGAAATAATTGAAAAAACAAAAAAACAACTGGAAGAAGAAATTTTTGAAACAGGTAAACGCGTCTGTATCGAATTAGGAATACATAATCTGCATCCTGAACTTATAAGACTTGTAGGTAAGATGAAATATCGTTCTTCTTACGGTCAGAACCTTCTGCAACATTCCATTGAAACTGCTAAAATTTGCTCTTTAATGGCTGCTGAACTTGGGCTTAATAGTAAATTAGCAAAACGTGCTGCTTTACTTCACGATATAGGAAAAGTGGCAGAAAACGATCTTGAACTACCACACGCTCTTTTAGGTATGAAATTAGCTCAAAAATACGGCGAAAAACCAGAAGTATGTAATGCAATAGGTGCCCATCATGACGAAATAGAAATGGATAATCTTATTTCTCCTCTTGTCCAAGTCTGCGATGCTATATCAGGCGCTCGTCCGGGCGCTCGTAGAGAGGTTTATCAAGCCTATATCAAAAGATTGCAAGAATTGGAACAACTTGCTCTTTCTTATAAAGGTGTCACAAAAGCTTATGCTATTCAAGCTGGTAGAGAACTCAGAGTTATCGTAGATAGCAACATCATAAATGATAAAGAATCTGAGATATTAGCTTATGAAATTGCTAGAAAAATTAAAGATACTATGACATATCCAGGGCAAATAAAAATAAATGTTATACGCGAAAAGCGCGCTATTGATTATGCTAAATAATCCTAAATATTAAAATATGAATCCAAGAAGTATTGCCCTTCAAAAATTGCATGAAAATATTCATTATAATGAACAAATTGATTTTGAGAATATCAGAATTTCGGAAATATTTGGTATCAATGTGTTTACTATACAGAAAATGCAGAGGTATATATCCTCCTCTACATATGCAAAAGTTCTCCGAAGCATAGAAACAGGAGCGAAGATTTCTAGAATAGAGGCTGATGAAATTGCAAATGGAATGAAAAAATGGGCTATTGAACGAGGAGCTACGCATTTTACTCATTGGTTTCAACCTTTGACAGGAAATACTGCTGAAAAACATGATAGTTTCCTTGCTTTTGATAACAATAAACTACCTTTTGAGAGTTTTGATGGAAGTAAATTAGTTCAACAAGAACCGGATGCGTCCAGCTTCCCCAGTGGCGGCATCAGAAATACTTTTGAAGCACGAGGCTATACTGCTTGGGATCCTACTTCTCCCGCTTTCATTATTGGAGATACATTATGTATTCCAACTATTTTTATTGCTTATACTGGCGAATCATTGGATTATAAAACTCCTTTGCTGAAAACTCTTGAAGCTCTTAATTCCGTTGCCCTTCCCATTGTTAAACTCTTTCGCCCAGAGGTGAAAAAAGTTTATCCTACCTTAGGCTGGGAACAAGAATATTTTTTAGTGGACGAGGCCCTTTTTTTAGCTCGACCTGATTTAGTACTTACAGGAAGGACCCTTATGGGACATGCTTCGGCACGAGACCAGCAGCTTAATGATCATTATTTTGGTTCTATACCCCTTAGAGTTAAAAAATTTATGCAAGAATTGGAGATTGAAGCCTATAAATTGGGTATTCCCCTTAAAACAAGGCATAATGAAGTCGCTCCCGGACAATTTGAACTCGCTCCTATTTATGAGCATGTGAATTTGGCTGTGGATCATAATCAGATTATAATGGCTTTAATGCAAGAAATCGCTAAAAAGCATCGCCTTAGAGTACTACTCCATGAAAAACCTTTTAAAGGAATTAATGGTTCCGGAAAACATAATAATTGGTCTTTAATGACAGATACTGGAATAAATCTTTTGCAACCTTGCCATGAAGAAAATGGAAATTTGTTATTTTTGATATTTTTGGTTAATACTATCAAAGCTGTATATGAATTCCAAGATTTACTCAGAGCCTCAATACTTACACCCGGTAATGCTCATCGTTTAGGTGGACACGAAGCCCCTCCTTCTATAATTTCAATTTTTGTTGGTAAATATTTAACACAAATTCTCGCAAAGCTTGAAAAACAGCAAAATCCTGAAAATGATGAGCTTGATGATTTTATAAAGTTAGATGTAGCTAATATCCCGGAAATTTTGCTTGATAATACTGATAGAAATAGAACTTCGCCATTTGCTTTTACCGGAAATAGATTTGAATTTAGAGCTGTTGGAGCTTCTGCAAATTGCGCTTCGCCTATGATAGCAATAAATGCCGCATTAACATATCAATTGCGCCAATTTAAAGATGAACTTTATGCTATGCTCAATCGTGGTATAAAGAAGGAAACTGCTATAATTCAGATTTTGAGTAAGTACATAAAACAAGCAAAAAACATTCTTTTTGAAGGAAATAATTATTCTCAGCAATGGATAGAGGAAGCTAAAAAAAGAGGTCTATCAAATATTAAAGATGTTCCTTCTGCCCTTCAAACTCTTATAGAGAACAAGACTATTGAAATGTTTGAAAGTATAAACGTGTTAACAAAAAGGGAACTTAATGCTCGTTATAACATACTGATAGAAGATTATATATTGAAAACTCAAATAGAAGTTAGAGTTTTAGGCGATTTAGCTGTAAATCATATTATTCCCATAGCTCTTAAATATCAAAATCTTTTGCTTGAAAATATTGCTAAATGGAAGGAAGTTGCAGGCAAAGATGCTGATATTATGAGCCACAGCGCTTTTGAAACAGCTAAGAATATAAGTCTTAGTATAAATGCAATAAAAGATTTGGTCTCTCAAATGCATGCAGAACGACAGAATGCTGATAATATTAGTGATATACGTCAAAAAGCTTTTATTTATGCTAACAAAATAGAGCCTTTTTTATATAAAATACGCGAGAAAATAGATGAACTTGAATTGATTATTGATGATGAATATTGGACTTTACCCAAATATAGAGAACTTCTCTTTTTAAGATAAAAAATTAGGGCGCTTTGTTTGGCGCCCTAATTTAAAAACTTTTCTTTAAATCGAGGCTGGCTTTTAGAGAGCCCCTAAGCAAATTTTATAATTCTAATGCCATGGCAACCAGTTCTGCAATGTCATAATTTTTGACTTCTTGTTCTTTATTTTTGTATTTTATACCATCAGTTAGCATTGTCATACAGAATGGGCAAGCCGTAACAATTATTTCTGCTCCTGTATCCAGAGCTTCCTCTGTTCTTTCAATGAATATTTCTTTATCACCTTTTTCTGCCTCCTTAAACATCTGAGCACCTCCTGCTCCACAGCAGAATGAGTTTGCTTTGTGTCTGGGCATCTCTTTTAAGTCTAATTGTAAAGATTTAATTACAAAACGGGGAGCTTCAAATTCTTTGTTTATTCTACCTAAATAACATGGATCATGATATGTGACTTTTTTATCTCCGAGTTTATTAGTGTTTATTTTTAATGTACCAGCTTCAATAAGTTTTTGTAAGAATTGTGTATGATGGATAACTTCGTATTTTCCACCTAAGTCTGGATATTCATGTTTAAAGGTATTAAAATCATGAGGATCACAGGTTAAAATTTTCTTTACTTTGTAATTGTTAAAGGTTTCTATATTCTGCAAAGCTTGCATCTGGAAGAGCATTTCGTTTCCAGCTCTTCTTACTACATCGCCCGAATCGGTTTCCTCTGTTCCCAGAACAGCAAAGTCAATACCTAAGTATAGTAAAATTTTTACAAAGGATTGCATTACTTTTTTATATCTATCATCAAAAGCACCGGCACTGCCTACCCATAGTAGATATTCTGGATAATGTCCTTTTGCAACTTCTTCTGACATTATTGGCACTTTAACAGGTTCTCCATTTAAAGTTAGTTTTTCTGCCCACAGCATTCTATCTTCATAATTGAATTGCCATGGAGAACCGTTATTTTCCACATTGGAGAATATCATATTAAGTTCTGTTGGAGCAGCGCTTTTTTCCATTACCAGATATCTTCGCATTTCAATAATTAAAGTCGGGTGGTGTATCATAACAGGGCATTCGTTGGCGCAAGCATTACACATTGTGCATGCCCAAATTTCTTCCTCAGTTATGTAGTCTCCAATTAAAGCTTTTCCGTCGTCATATTGCTTTCCTTCTTTAAGGAGACCAGGAGCTTTTTCGTTCATTCTCTCTCTAAGGTTCATCATAAGTTTTCTGGGTGATAGTAGTTTGCCTGTAATATTCGCAGGACATACTGATGTACATCTTCCACATTGTGTACAGGTTAATGAATCTAAATAAGTTTTCCATGTGACATCATCGGCGTCTAATACTCCAAAGCGTTCTATTTCAGGTTCATTTTCTGTGCTATCAAAAGCAGTCTCTGGATTCATTAAAGATTTTACTTCCTCTGTGATTTCATGCATTGTGTCTATTTTCCCTAAGGGGTCTAATCTGCTTAGAAATACATTTGGTATAGACAGATATACATGAAAGTGTTTTGAATAGGGGAGTATGTTTGCAAAAAGGAAAATAGTTTCAATATGTATCCACCAATTTAGTTTATATAGTTTATGAAGGGTTTGGGCATCATAACCTGAGAACCATTTTGCTATATATTTTCCTATTGGATATAAGCCTTTAAGAGTTTCCCCACTTTTGATAGCATAGGCGTAGTAGAAAGCATTCATTCCCATTAGAGTTATCATCAAGATGAGAATAAGGACTAATGCCAGAAGTGCGTCCAGATGTGATTTTCTTGTCATCTCAACGCCTTCAAATCTTTTGACCTTGAAAAATACTCGTCTAATAATGAATATTGTGACGGCAATAGCTATTATCAATGCAAATATATCTCCTGTTGCTGTAAAAAAGTTGTATAAATTATGCCATTGAGCAAAAGTTCTTTCGTTTCCGGAGACGCCATCTATTACCATTTCTATTGAGCCAAAAAGTATAATTAAAAATCCCCAGAATACGAGGGCGTGCATAAGCCCAACTATTGGTCTTTTTAATATTTTTGTTTGTCCAAAAGCAACTTTTATCATTCGCCATAATCTTTTACCAATTTGGCGAATGGGATATGGGCGTAATAGTTTCATAATGCGATAATAACGCCAAAAACTGTAAAATACTCCACTTACGGCTATAATTAGTGTGATTGTAAAAATTATTTGTGCTGCCATAATGAAATTATTTTGCATGCAAAATAATTTTTTTTTCTTTGTAAAACCATAAAGAGAATATAGTTTTACAAAATGAATTTACATTTTTAAAAACAAAAAACTATGAAAAAATTAACATTTTTAGTGATTGGTTTTCTTTTATGGTATAATTTTATTCCTGCTCAAATACGCATAGCTCCTAATACTTATGCAGTGTATTTTAAGGATAAAAAAGGGAGTAATTATAATATAAATGAGCCGGAAAAATTTTTATCTCCCAAAGCAATTGCAAGGCGTAAAAGGCTTAATATTCAAATTACAGAGCAGGATTTACCTGTAAGCTCTAAATATGTGAAGATTTTAGATTCAATAGGTGCAAAAGTTATAGAAACTTCAAAGTGGCTTAATTGCGCTGTTGTAAAAATTAGGGATACGGATAGTGTAACGATAAATAAAATAAAACAATTACCCTTTGTTAGCCCCAAAAGATATACCCAAGGTCCAAAGAAATTTACCAAAGAAGTTGTTAAATATAAACCATTGAATATTAGACCTATTAAATTTAAAAAAGATTATTATGATTACGGGCTTTCGAAGTATTTTATTAAAATGCTAAAACTCAATATATTACATGATTTGGGATATAGAGGACAGGATATTACTATGGCTGTTATGGACGCTGGTTTTTATCATTTACAGGATATTCCAGCTTTTTATACTGTATGGCCTAAACATAAGATACTTGGTTGGTATAATTTTGTGGAGCAAGATAGCAATGTTTTTTCAACAGGAAAGCATGGAATGGATGTATTATCATGTATTTTAGGCAACATACCAGGTATATTTGTAGGAACAGCTCCGGAAGTTAATGTTTATTTGTTTGTTACTGAAGATAGTAGAAGTGAATACCCTATTGAAGAGTATAATTTTGTTTGTGCAGCAGAAAAGGCTGATAGCTTAGGTGTTGATATGATTCAAGCTTCATTGGGGTATAGTAAATTTGACGATGATGTAAGTAGTTATACTTATGATCAAATGAATGGAAATTATGCTGTATCTACAATAGGCGCAGATATTGCTGCAAGTAAAGGTATTTTAGTGGTCAATGCCGCTGGAAATGAAGGCGATTCCGAATGGAAACATATAACAGCTCCATCAGATGGAGATAGTGTGCTTAGTGTCGGTGCATTGGCATGGACAGAAAAAGTGGCTTTTTTTAGTTCAAGAGGTCCTACCGCTGACGGTAGAATTAAACCAGATGTATGTGCATTAGGCTTAGATGTTTTGATACCCGATGAAAATGGTAATATTAATAGCCTAAGTGGTACTTCCATAGCTTCTCCTATAATAGCAGGAGCAGTAGCCTCTCTGTATTCAGCTTTCCCTCAGGCTAATCCTCAGGATATTATTGAGGCTGTTAAACGAAGTGCCGACAGAGCTTCTGACCCAAATAATTCTTATGGTTATGGCATACCTGATATGTATAAAGCATATAAGTATTTGATGCAGAAGTATAAAAGACGAATTATTAAAAATAAAAACAAAAAATAGGCTTTAAACTTATTGGAATTTATGCACTCAAAATATCTGAAATAGAGCTAAGATTGCCATTGATTTTTTTTAAAAATATTTTTGATTGAAAGATTGAAAAAAAGTTATTACATTTGTCAAAATTCTAAAAATTGAGAATGATGAAACGAGTTTTTATTTTTATGTTTGTGCTGTTTTTTATTCATTATGCAGAAGCACAGACAAAAGTTAAAATAAAAAAGAAAGATTTTTTCACTACGGAAATTAATTTTAAAGAGGCTTGGAAAGAATTTAAAAAAGGGCATAGATTGTTTAAAGAGAATAAAAAAGGTAGCTATCAAATGGCAATAGACCATCTTTTGAAGGCTTATGAATATAATCCTGATTATGCACCATTGAATTATGAATTGGGTATATGTTATCTAAAAATTTCTGATGAAAAGAACGCTGTAAAGTATCTTTCCGACGCATTTGATTTAGATCCAAATGTTGCTCCTGATATACATTTATTCTTAGGAAGGGCATATCATCTTAATTATCAATTTGATGATGCAATAGATGAATATGAGCTATATCGTGAGTCATTGGATGAAAAAAAACTTAAAAAAGAAGGTCCTATTATTAAACGCTATATTGATCAGGCTAAATATGCTAAAAATGCTGTTGAACATCCAAAAAATATAATTGTTACTAATTTAGGAAGCAATGTCAATAGTAAATGGCCTGAGTATGCTCCTGTTTTTGCTCCTTACGATTCTATTGTATTTTTTACATCTCGCCGTCCTAATACTACTGGCGGAAAACGTAATTACAAGATTTCAAATGAATATTACGAGGATATTTATTATACCAGTGCTAAAAATGGAGTATGGCAACCTCCTGCTCAGTTCCCTAAACCTGTTAATTCAAATAAGAATGATGCAAGTGTTGGAGTAAATAAGCAAGGTACAATTTTAGTAATATACAAAGGTAAAAATTTAGGCGGGCTATATTTATCTATGTATGATAAGATGGACGAAAAATGGACTCGCCCAAAACCTGTAATACGGCGTATCAATAAGAAAAATGCACAAGAATCATTTTTGACCTTTTCTCACGATTCCACTACTGCTTATTTTGTATCTACCAGAAAAGGTGGATATGGAGGAAAGGATATTTGGTATATTAAACGTAAGGGGCTTTCTAACTCAGGTTGGGCTAAACCTATAAATATCGGTAAACCTATAAATACGCCTTATAATGAAGAATCTGTTTTTCTTTTAGAGGACGATAAAACTCTATATTTTGCTTCTGATGGTTTAGAAGGTATGGGCGGTTATGATATATATAAAACTGTAAAATTACCAGACGGTCGTTGGTCTAAACCTGAAAATCTTGGATATCCTATAAATACTCCCGGTGATGATTTATTCTTTTTTATGAACTCAGACCATAGAACAGGATATTTTACCTCTAATGGTCAAAAAGATAATTATGGTGACTTCGATATATACGAATTTTTCTATTACACTCCAAAAGAACCTATGGGCGATAATAGTCCTGATGATTTAATTGCATACATTAAAGAACCTGTTAATGAGCTTTTGCTTGAAGATCCTGTTATGATTAAGACAATGAAGCTTGTTATGCTCAAAGGTCAGATTTACGAATGGGAGAGCCACAAACCTATCGCTGGAACTGTTGACGTTATTGATGAATTAAGTAAGGAAGTAATACAGCAGGTTAATGCAAATTCTAATGGTGAATATACAACTACAATTCAGCCCGGTAAAGCTTATACTCTTATAGCTCATGCTAAGGGATATGCTAAGAAAAAAGACTATGTATCATTGCCTAAAAATACTGATTCAACAGAAGTTATACGTGATTTTGAATTATTGCCGATAAACCCAGGTGCAAGAGCTAAATTGAGAGTTTACTTTGAAACTGCAAAAGCTACCTTGAAACCTGAATCATTCCCAGAACTCGATAGATTTGCACAAATAATGAAAGTTTATAAAGGTCTTGTCGTTGAAATTGAAGGGCATACAGACAGCAGAGGTTCAGACGCATATAATATGAGACTTTCTCAGGCAAGAGCCGAAGCTGTTAGAGATTATTTGATATCAAAAGGTGTAGAACCAGATAGACTAATAGCACGTGGATACGGTGAAACAAGACCAATTGTGCCTAATGACACTCCTGAACACATGGCTATGAACCGTCGTGTAGAAGCTCATATACTTGAAAATAGAATGTCTCAGGAAGATGATTATTAAATAGATGATTAAGCTAAGAGACTGTCCAAAAAGTCGAGGGGGCGTCTAAAAAGTCGCCTCCTTTTTTATTAGTTAATAATTTTTTACCGTATATTCTCCTTACAATAAAAAATTTTCTATAAATCTCATAAAAAATTACAATATCGTTGATTTTTTTGGACAGTCCCTTTTTCCTTCATAATTTGCTTTTGTTTATTCCCTACGTATATGAATATTGTTTTGACTTTGTATTTTATTCTTCTTCAAAAACAATTGCCTGATATTTAAAGACTTCTGCCTCTTTCCAACCATCTTCATCTAATCCGGCTTTATATTTACTGCAATATTTTAAGAATTCTTCTGTATCCCAGTTATTTTCAACTGCAACTTGTGGTAATAGCGTGCCACTGCGGAAACCCTTACGAATGTATATCCCATCACGACCAATCTGTATCTCTTTTAATGGATTTTCTACTTTTTGTAGAGGTGTTAATACGGATATCTCAATCTTTATTTTATCTACCTCTTCCGGACTAACAGGTAAAAAGCGAGTATCCTCAGTGGCAGATGCTATTGTCATCTCTTGCACTACTTTGTATAATGGATCTGTTGGTAAAAATCTACCTATACAGCCTCTTAATTTACCGTCAACTTTTAATGTTACGAATGCGCCTAAGGGCTTTTTTATATTATCGGAGAGTTTGTCTTCCTCTATTTTAGGTATTTTCCCTTCTTTTATGTATTTTTCCAGTGTTTCTCTGGCGATTTTTAACAGTTGTTTTTTATCACTATCAGTAAGTTCAAAATAGTTTTGTTTTTTAGTTATGGCTATTGCGACGTAGCCTACTACTTGTATTTTATCTCCGTAAATACTATCTCCGGAATTTTTATAATCTATCTCATGAAATTCTATATTAGGCAATTCTGATGTTAAATATAATAGAGTTAATACCGAGGACCAACCGCAAATACTGGTTGCTAAATTAGGTATCGTTAATTTTTTGTTATTTTCAAGTGTTTCTAAAAATTTTTCCGGATTGTTTGAAAGTATGGCATTAATTGTCAATCTATCTATTTTAAGAGCATCTTGATATGATGGATAGTGGGATAAATCTGTACTTATTACAAATAAATTTTCTTTTTGACCGAAATAAGGCTTTAAAGCTGTTGCTATTTCTTTGATTTTTGAAATATTTTCTGTGCCAATTATTATAGGAATAATTTTAAAATCAGTGCCTAATTTGTATGTTAGGAAAGGCAGTTGTACTTCTAAGGTATGTTCATATACATGAGCTTCTTCTTTGAATAAGAATACTTGATGTTTTTTTATTAAGTCTTTGGCAATCTGTTCATTAACTTTTATTTTTGTTCCTGGAATTTGATATTCTCCATGGTAGTATACAGAAGCTCCGTTTAAATATGTATGATGGCTTGTTCCAATTAAAAATATGTTTTTGTATTTTGTTGCTTCGTCAAGTTGATTAAAAGCACTTGCTGCTACTGTTCCTGAGAATATATAGCCTGCATGCGGTGTTATTATGGCAATTGTATTTTTTACTTTTTTGGGCTTTGCTTGTCTAAAAAGTTCTTTTAGTGTATCATGAAGAGCCTCTGCCGAAGCTGGATAAAATCTCCCTGCAACTGCTGCTTCTCGTGTTTTCATATTATTGATTTTTTCTATTATCAGAAGTTTTTATTCTTTTGTCTCTTGTTTAGGGATATAGCCTTTTATTTCTATTTCAATAGGTTTTATTAAATTTGTGTGAATCAATATTTTTTTATCAAATTCTCCTTTAAAGTCTGTAAAGATTGGTGCAACTGCTATATAGAGGTTAGCTTTTTTTCCAGCAGCTATTTCTTTTGGGGTAATATTGACTATTATGCCATTGGGAGAATTAACGTTTTTTATTGTAATTGGTGTACTGCGATTGTTTTTTATTATGTAATTAACATATGTTATGTCTGTAATTGTGTCAAAATTGTATGCTGGTGGTGTTATTATTTCTGTTTTGTTGATTATAATTTTATTTTCCTGTGCTATGGAAAAAATGGGGAGTAAGATTAAAAGTGAACTTATAATTTTATATTTCATCATAGGAATTTTTGCTATATATTTAAACGTAATTTCCTTTATTAAGGTTTCATTTTTGATATATATTGTCTAACTTGCTAAAATTCAATATATTATCAGATGTGTCGATTTAAAAATTTTGTTTTGTAGTGGTTAAAAAATTTTGTTTTTTTTATTTACAAACTATTAAAGTACGGCATTTGTTTTTATTTAGTTCTTACCATACGAATAGCATGTTTCCAGCCTTCATAAAGTTGATTACGTTTCTGTTCAGAAATAATAGGCTTAAAAGTTTTATCACGGAATGAGAATTCCATAATTTTATCTATTGTTGTGAATTCAGTAGCAAGTGCAGCCATAAAAGCGGCACCTGTTGCAGTAGTTTCAATGCTTTTAGGTCTTATTACGGGTACATTTAATAAGTCGGCCTGAAATTGCATTAAGAAATCATTTTGTGAAACACCTCCATCTACATATAATTTTTCAAGTTTTATTCCGGACGCTTCATACATTGCGTCGAAAACATCTTTTGTTTGGTAAGCCATTGATTCTAATGCGGCTCTTACTATGTGTTTATATGTAGTACCTTGTGTTAAGCCGACAATTGCACCTCTTGCATACATATCCCAGTAGGGTGCTCCAAGACCAGCAAAAGCTGGTACAAAATATACTCCCTCGTTAGATTTTAAGCTTGTGGCTATTTCTTCTGTTTCTGATGAATTTTTTATTATACCCAAAGCATCTCTGAGCCATTTTATTACAGAACCTGCAATAAAAACACTACCTTCCAATGCATAGATTATTTTATTGTTTATTCCCCAAGCTATTGTTGTCAGAATGCCATTATCTGAGTATTTAGGTTGTTTACCAGTATTCATAAGTATAAAGCAACCTGTACCATAAGTATTTTTTGCCATTCCGGGCTCAAAACACATCTGTCCAAATAATGCTGCCTGTTGATCTCCGGCTACACCTGCTATTGGTATCTCTGCTCCTAATAATTTTTTATCTGTATATCCGACTATTCCTAAGGAATTTCTTACTTCTGGTAATATTGCTTCTGGAATGTTCATTAGTTCCAAAATCTTTTTATCCCATTTTAGTTCTTTTATATTGAAAAGCATTGTTCGGGACGCGTTCGAATAGTCTGTTATATGTACTTTACCGCCTGTTAAGTTCCATATTAGCCATGTATCCACTGTACCAAAAGCCAGTTCTCCCTCTTCGGCTTTTTTTCTTATTTTCGGATCCGAGTCAAGTATCCATTTTATTTTAGAAGCTGAAAAATAGGCATCTACTAAAAGTCCTGTGCTTCTGTGAATATATTTGCCCCATTCACTTTCTCGTAGCGACATACAATAATCTGCTGTTCTTTTATCTTGCCATACTATTGCATTATATACAGGTTTACCTGTTTTTCTGTCCCATATTATCGTAGTCTCTCTTTGATTTGTAATGCCAATGCCGCTTATTTCTTCTGGATTTATACCCAGTTTTTTTATTAAATTGAGAGCTACATTAATTTGGCTTTGCCATATTTCTTCTGGCTTTTGTTCGACATAAGCCGGTTTAGGATAATATTGAGGAAATTCTTGTTGTTCTATTCCTAAGATGTTAAATTTTTTATCAAATATTAGAGCACGACTGCTGCTTGTGCCTTGGTCCAATGCAAGGATATATTTTTTTTCCATAGTTTTTATATTAAAAGTTCAAATAATTGTTTAAAATATACATAAAGTGTGTTTTCTCTATTTTGCAGTATTGTTTTTATATCGCTTATAATTCGTTTTATTAGGTCTAAATTTGATACTATTTTAAAAAAGGTTTTATGTTCTATGCCTTCATCTTTAAGCATTTCCATAAAACTTTTATATTCGCTTATAGTGCCTTTATGATAAGGATTTATGAAAAAATTTATTTTTGGTGCACTATTCAGATAATTATAGGCATAATTTACATCTGCGATTACATAATTTTCTGCTCCTTTAAATAATGTTAGATTAAATCCTTTCATATTAGAAATTAGGATATACATTGCAGCCGTATAGCTCATTCCTGCATAACCGGTTTCCAAAACTTTATTTATCATATAATCGTTTATATCTCGTAAACCGAATATACTTTGTAGTTTTATTTTATCGTATAGAATGCTATTGACGACAGCAATTTTTTCCCTAGGATTTAAATTTTCTGGGTCAATTTCTATGTAATCTATACAATTTTGTAATTGGCTTTTTATATCCTCTTGTTTTAATGTAGGATAAACTATTTTAGATATCCAGAAGAGGGGGTCTAGTAAATTATCTTCCGAATGAATTTGCCAATTTTTAAAGAATTCCAATGCTTTATCAAAGACTATTTCTTGTAATATTTTTCTAATTTCATTTTTTGATATTCCGAAAGATTTACTTATTGATATAAAATTATGTAATTTAGCTTCAATATTATCAATTTTTTTCAGTTCTTCTTTTGCTATTTGTGATATTTTCTTATCGGGGTCTGTAAGTAATTTGAGTATGTAAACTAAATTTTTTTCCATTTAATTTGTTAAGTTTTCTAATATTCTGTGTATCAGTTTTTTAATTTCTTTTTTATAGTCTTTGCTGTATTCTTTTCGTTTTCTATTTGCGATAATATTACATACAGTTAATGCGTTATGTCCCATAAGTTTAGAAAGTCCATAAATAGCAGAGCTTTCCATTTCATAATTAGTAATATAGAAGCCTTTATGTTGAAATTCGGAGAGTTTATCATTAAGTGTTAGGTCGTAAGGTTTTAATCTCAGATATCTTCCTTGCGGACCATAGAAGCCTGGTGCAGAGATAGTAATACCTTTAAGCATATTCTTAGCTATTTTATTCAGAAGCGTTTCGGAAGCTTCTACGAAGTAGGGTCTATGTAATAAAGGATTCCAATTAGTATGTTTCATAAATCTTTCTTCCAGTTCTGGGTCGCTAATTTTATTTCGATCAGCATAAAAGTTAAGTAAACTATCAAAGCCTAAGGAAATTGCAGCTGCTACTGGTGTATCTACTGGTATATCTTCTTGTAGGGAGCCTGAGGTGCCTATACGTATTAGGTTGAGACTTTTTAACTCATCTTTTACTGTGCGACTTTTCAGATCAATATTTACCAAAGCATCTAATTCCGTTAGCACTATATCAATATTATCTGTTCCTATTCCAGTAGAGAGAACTGTTATTCGTTTACCTTTATAGTATCCTGTATGGGTATGGAACTCACGATTAGATTTTTTGATTTCTATTTTGTCAAAAAATGAGGATACTGTTTCTACTCGTCCTGGATCTCCTACCAGAATTATCGTATCTGCAAGATCTTCCGGATGTAGATGAAGGTGGAAAATACTACCATCAGGATTTATTATCAACTCTGAATCGCCTATTATTCTTTTCATAATTTATGTTTTTTATTGAACTAAACAAAGATAATTATTTTATACTTTATTTTCAAATTTTATTCTGTATGTAATTTATTCTGATGATTTGCTCGCTTTTTATCTACTCTTTATTTATTTTGATAAAAAAATTTGCAATATTTACTTTTTTAGCTATTTTT
>CAZWVR010000028.1:0-24396 GCA_964637235.1 uncultured Bacteroidales bacterium
CACCAACTAGCTAATGGGACGCAGGCCTATCTCTAGCCGCCGGAGCTTTAATCGTTTGTAGATGCCTACTTTCGATGTCTGGGGTATTAATCCAGCTTTCGCCGGGCTATCCCCCGGATAGAGGTAAGTTACCTACGCGTTACTCACCCGTGCGCCGCTCGCCATCTGCTGATTGCTCAGCAATGCTGCCGCTCGACTTGCATGTGTTAGGCCGACCGCTAGCGTTCATCCTGAGCCAGGATCAAACTCTCCATTGTAAAAAATCCGTCAGCTCCGATGATTAACTCTCTCCCCCTCTCAACTACCCCATTCCAATATTTTCAAAGAACTTTTTACTAATTTTAGCGAATGCAAAGATAAAAACTTTTTTTATAAATCGCAAAATTTTTCTTGTTAAAAAAAATAAAATTTTATTTCTAAGATTGCAAAGAACATTTATTTTGCGTCTGCAAAGATAAATAAATTACAAGAATTCTCCAAAAAAAATTACAAAAAAAACTGTTAAATTTTTCTTTACCTTGCCTTTCCAGACAGAATCAAAAGAACAAAAATGCGAGTGCAAAGATAAAACATTAATTGTATTTATCCAATTTTTTAATCTAAAAAAAAACTAAAAAAGTTATATAAGAAGTTTTTTCTGTTCTGGGCTCATTCAAATTTTCAAATAACGTCGTATTCAAAAGCGGTTGCAAAGGTGGATAAGATTTTTGAAGTTTCCAAATTTTTAGGAATTAAAAAAAGTTAAAAAGGGGTTATTAAAGTAAGAATGAAGCAATTATCAAGTATAAAGTTTTAAAATGTGTGAGGGCGGAGGCGGGTTATTGAGCAGTAAGCGAGGCTATGGAGGTGCTTGCGGGCGGAGGCTGAGCGGATAGCGAAGCCCCACGCACCGCAAAGCGAAGGGAGGTTTAGGCGAGCGAGCTGACAGGCGCAGCCTGCTGCCGCACGCCTTACCGAGCTGAGCATAAGCACCTACCAGCCGAGCTACTGCGAGATACGAGCCGTAGCCCGACCCGCAGCCAAGTCATAAAAAAGATTACAAGCAATAATAAAACATTAGGTATAGTAAAAATTTAGAATCAGGTTAGAGAAATAGCACAATGAAAAAGAACGCAGGAATGTAAATTCATTCGATAAAATTAAAAAGACACAGCATATAAGAAGCTGGGCTGCGGGGCACACCCAAAAAATAATCTTATTTAACCATAGAGGCAAATCCCATAAAAGCCAAAGACATTATAGCTGCTGTCACCAGAGCAATTGGAATACCTTTCATACCTTCTGGGACATCGCTTAGGTCCAGATGTTCGCGTATACTAGAAAAAACAGTCAGAGACAGTCCAAAGCCTATGGCATTAGAAAAAGCGAAAACTACACTTTGCAGCAATCCAAAATCTTTATTATCCACAGCCAAAATAGATACTCCTAAGACTGCGCAGTTAGTAGTAATCAAAGGCAAATATATACCTAATGCTTGATATAGAGCGGGACTAACTTTTTTCATAATAATTTCCACCATTTGAACGAGAGCGGCAATAACTAATATAAATGCGATTGTACGCAAAAATACGATATCAAAAGGTTCTAATACATATTTTTGCAATAGCCAAGTAACCAAAGTTGCGAGTGTCATAACAAAAGCTACGGCGCCTGTCATACCTATTGCAGTTTCTAATTTTTTTGAGACGCCGAGGAAAGGGCATATACCCAAAAATTTAGTAAGTACAATATTATTTACAAAAACAGCAGAGACGAATATTAAGAAGTATTCCATAGCGAATTAATTTTTTAATGTTTTAATTTATTAGCAATAGCGATCATATATCCGAGTACAAGGAATGCCCCGGGAGCGAGTATAAATACTAAAATTCCATCGCCGTTATAAATATGTAGGTTAAGTCCGAAAATTTTACCTGCGCCTAAAATTTCTCTAATACTACCGAGAATAGTTAAGGCTAATGTAAATCCGAGGCCCATACCTAAACCGTCCAGCATAGAATCAAATACAGAGTTTTTGGAAGCGAAGGCTTCTGCCCGTCCCAAGATTATACAGTTAACCACGATTAGAGGGATAAACAGTCCAAGTTCTTCGTGCAAAGAAGGTAAATAGGCATGCATCACAAGGTCAACCAAAGTAACGAAAGAAGCAATAATAACAATAAAAGATGGGATGCGGACTTTATCAGGGATTAAAGACTTAACTGATGATATTACCATATTTGACATAAAAAGGACGAAAGTTGTAGCCAATCCCATACCTAATCCATTGATAGCGCTGGTTGTAGTACCTAAGGTAGGGCACATACCTAAAAGTAGGACTAAAACAGGATTTTCTTTCAAAAATCCTTTTGTAAGTATCTGTATTTTAGGTTGTTTCTCTGCCATTTTAATTAATTTTTAGAGTTCAAATTAGGTTTAATATATTTAATAAAGGATGTATAAGCTCTTTTAACAGCGTCAGTATAAGCACGGGAGCTTATAGTAGCAGCTGTAATAGGTATCACATCGCCACCGTCCTTAGTAACAGCCAGTTTAAAATTTTGTGGATTTTTACCATTAAATTGATTTGACCAATCAGATTTTTTCTTGTCAATTTTATCACCGAGTCCTGGAGTTTCTTGGTGATTTAGTACACTAGTATTATAAATAGTTCCATCTGGCAAAAAACCGACCATTACATCAAAACGTCCACCAAAACCTTTAAGCGTATATGTTTTAACAGCCACGCCGACGACTTTGCCATTTTTTTTGGCTATATAACAATCCAATGAGTCCAAATCAGAAGGTACTGTTATTTTTTCTGCGAGAGGGTTATTATCAAAATCTGGTAATACCAATTTCAAAGCTTGTTTTTCCTTTTTTTTGTTAGCCTCTTCTATTGGACCTTTTGTAAGTGTATATACATAACCTAAAAGAGCAGATGATATTAAAGTGACGAAAAACAAAGTTAAAGACATTGTCAGCAAAGTAGAAGGCATTTTTTTTATCTTATCAGCCATTTTTATTTATTTTTTTATTAGTACCGAAAACTTTTGGACGAGTATATCTATTAATTAGAGGCACGAAAGCGTTCATAATCAAAATAGCAAAAGAAACACCTTCTGGGTATGCGCCCCATACACGTATTAAGACAGTCAGCAAACCAATAGAAACACCGAAAATAATTTGTCCTTTTGGCGTCATAGGGGAAGTGACGTAATCAGTAGCCATAAAAATACTACCGAGCATAAGACCACCTGTCAAAAGATGGAATAAAGGATTAGCGTATTTATCAGGATTTATCAGCCAAAGAATTCCAGTAAAAAGAGCGACAGTGACTAATATAGAGACAGGAATATGCCAAGTTATGACTTTTCTAATAAGTAGATAAATACCGCCTAATATTAACAAGATAGCAGCCATTTCTCCGAGAGAACCTCCCATAATTCCGTAAAAAAGCTGAGAATTAGAAGGTATTTGGTGCATCAAATGAGAGATAGTTTCTCCATTTTTCACTCCTTCTTTAATAATACCCAAAGGAGTAGCACCAGTATGTACATCAATATAATGCATTCTATCTTTAAGAGGTATTGGCCAGCTAGTCATAGCGACGGGGAAAGAAATAAGCATAAATACTCTGGCCATAATAGCAGGGTTAAAAATGTTCTGTCCCAAACCGCCAAAAGATATTTTTCCTATACCGATAGCAACGAAAGTACCGACCAGCAGCATCCATATAGGTAGATTGCTGGGGACATTCATAGCCAAAAGCAATCCAGTGACAACAGCAGAAAGATCAGAAATAGTACTTGGTTTTTTCAAAAAATATTTAGTAAGCAACCATTCAAAAAATACAGAGGAAATAATAGAAACTGTGATAATGATAAATGCCCCAAGACCAAATAGATAAATAGAAAAAATAGCAGCAGGAGATAATGCGATAATAACATCAAGCATAATGCGCTTAACAGTAAGCGGAGTTTGAATATGGGGCGAATTAGATATGACGAGTTTATTTTCCATTGTGCCAATGTTTATGATTTATTTTTTAGATTTTTGTTTTCGTTCTCTAATAATAGCACCGACAGTGCGTTTTCCGAAACGTATATAATCCAAAAGAGGTCTACTTGACGGACAGATGTAAGAGCAAGAGCCACATTCAATACAATCCATAACATTATGTTGTTCAGCTATATCCCAGATTTGTTTTTGAGCCACAGACATAAGCAGATAGGGTTCTAATCCTTGCGGACAAGCATTTACACACCTGGCACATCTTATACAGGGCTGCACTTCTCTACGATAAGCCATTGAACGGGGTAAAATCAAGATACCGGAAGTACCTTTTGTAATAGGCACATCAGTATTTTTAAGGGCTTTACCCATCATAGGACCGCCTGCGATGATTTTAGCGGTATCTTCGGGCAATCCGCCAGCGGCTTCTATCAAGGCAGATATTGGGGTACCGATTTTAGCAATATAATTTCCCGGCTGTTTAACAGAAGGACCTGTAATAGTAACGACCCGTTCAAAAAGTGGTTTATTTTTTTGGACAGCTTCATATACAGCATATGTGGTACCTACATTATGAACAACGACACCTACATCAATAGGTAAACCACCAGATGGTACTTCTCGACCGGTAATTGCCTTAATAAGTTGTTTTTCACCGCCCTGAGGATATTTTACTTTAAGAGGCTGAACGCTAATTTCAGGATAATTTTCAGTAAATTTAAGCATTTTCTCAATTGCGTCAGGTTTATTAGCTTCAATACCGATTACTGCTTTATCTACTTTAAGAGCTTTCATAAGTATCTTAGTACCAATAAGTATCTGTTCTGTTTTTTCCAACATCAATCGATGGTCAGAAGTCAAAAATGGTTCACATTCAACGCCGTTGATAATAAGTAATTCGCATTTTTTACCGGGGGGGATACTAAGCTTGACATGAGATGGGAAAGTAGCACCACCAAGACCGACTATTCCCATCTCTTCAACTTTTTTAATAATTTGTTCAGAAGTCAAAGTTATATCTCGTTTTATATCCTCAGATCTATCAATATTTTCCTCCCATACTTGCTCATCGTCAACTTTAATAACAATTGCATCCACTTTATATCCTGAGGCGTCAATGACTTTATCAATTTTAGTGACAGTTCCAGATACTGGGGAATGAATATTTGCAGAAACGAAACCTGTTGCTTTAACAATTAGCTGTCCGACTTTTACTTTATCTTTTTTCTTTACTAATATTTCCCCAGGGCGACCGAGCTGTTGTTGAATAGGAATTACTAATTGTTTAGGAACTGGCAAAATTTTTAAAGGTTTATCAGCAGTTAATTTATATTCCGGAGGGTGAACACCGCCTTTTGGAAAAGTCTTCAATTGCATATTTGTTAATTTTTTTAAGAATTAGAAGAATTATTATCCTGCTCTTTTTTAGCAGATTGTTTAAGATTTATATCATCCGAAGGAGGATTATCTGCTGGTTTATTTAATAAAGAATCTTTGACTTTTACTTCTGCCTGCAACTTTTCATCTTTAATTTTAGCTTTAGCAGCTGTATTAGAAGTAGTTTTCTTTATTCTAACTTTACGTGGAGGAAAATTTATTTCAATAATAGAATTAGTAGGACACACAGGTACACAAGCTCGACATAAACGACATTTATCCGGATCAATATAAGCTAAATTTCTATCATACATTGTAATAGCGTCAAATTCGCAAGCTTTATAACAAGCGGAACAACCGATACAACCGACTTCACAAGCTTTACGGGTTGTAGCGCCTTTATCCATGCTAATACAAGCGACATATATCCTTCTACTTTTCTTATTTATGCTTCTGAGTTCAATAATATCTTTCGGGCAGGCTTCTACACAGGCACCGCAAGCAGTACATTTATCTTCAATAACGACAGGTAGCATAGTTTCTGGATCCATATACATAGCGTCAAACTCGCAAGCAGCGACACAATCGCCATGCCCAAGGCATCCGTATTGGCAGTCAGTATGACCGGAATATAATGCAGCTTCCACCGCACAGCTTGCAGGTCCGTCATATTCAGTAGTTCTGGGACGATACTTTGGAGAGCCCTGGCATCTTACTACTGCTACTTTGGGAGCTTGTTCCACAACAGTTTTTCCTAAAATTTCTGCGACCTTTTTCATTACCTCATTACCACCCACAGGGCAAAATAGATTGTCCAAAGAATCAGCCCTAACACAAGCTTCTGCAAAATTTCTACATCCGGGGAATCCACAACCTCCACAATTTGCATTAGGTAAAACCTCTTCAACCTCGTCTATACGGGGATCCTCCTCAACTTTAAACTTTTCCGCCAGAAAATACAATACAATAGCGGAAATAAGTCCTATAATAACCAAAGTTAATACAGACCATAAAATAATATTCATATTTTAAAATTTTGACTTTATCTTAAAACTAAATACTCTGTTCAATCTTTTCTTGAAAAAGTATAAACTAAAATAATAAAGTACCATTGCTCCAAGAGCAATAAGCCCAGATAAACCTTCACTTAACCCCTCTAAAATACAAATAGCTAAAACAAGAATTAAAACTATAAAAGGTAAAATATAACCGATAAAAACAGCTTTTAAGCCCAATTGTTCATCATAATATATTTCTATCTCCTCATTTGGCTTTAATTCCATAGACTGGTCGTTTTTTACCTCTATAAATTTATTGTTCATCTTAGCTACTGCACATGAATTCTTGACTTTACAAGTTTTACATGCAGGTGTATCAACTTTTACTTGGAGAATTACTTTATCCCCACTGATTTCCCTTACAATAGCCTTATGTTCAATCGTTTCATTCATAAACAAATTAAATTAAAACGGCATAAAAATATAATGATATTTATCAATATCAAAATTTATAAAAAAAAATTTTTTTAACATACTCTGCAAAATAAAAAGACAACTAAAAGCAAAGATAGTCTTTTGGGTTGCCCATAGCTTGCTAATTTTATAAAAACTGAGTTTCAATCAATTAGAATAAAAGTCAAATAATAAGTTAATTAGAAAAAAATTTATATCCCATTACAGTAATATCATCAACTTGAAGTTTATTTCCTTTCCATTGTGTAAAAACTCTATAAAACTCCTGTTTTTGTTGCTTCATAGGGAGGGAATGTATTTTTAAAATTAAATTTTTTAAACGTTTAATTGAAAAAAGTCGGTTATTTTTGCCTATTTGATGATAAAATCCATCGGAAAACAAGTAAATAATATCTCCATTATATAATTTTTTACGCATATTCTCAAACTTTTTCTCTATCAAATAATTACCAATAGGAGACTGATTACCTTTAATTTCATACAAAACATTATTTCTCACAAGGATTATATCTCTACCGGCACCGGCGAAAATCAATTCCTTAGCAGTTTTATCTATAAAGATAAGAGCTAATTCCAACCCTTCATAAGAATCACTGCCTAAGATTCTTTTGATATCTATGCGAAGTTTTTCTAATATTTCAGCAGGCGACTTTATATCTTGATTTATAAAATCTTGTAATAAAGAAATAGACATCATAGAAAGCATAGCGCCGGGAATACCATGTCCGGTACAATCGCCTAATGCCAATATTTCTATATCATTTAAAGATTTATAATAAAAAAAATCTCCCCCTACTGCCTCTTTACTTTTGAAGAAAACAAACATATTATCCTTTTTCTCAATCTTTTCGAATGGAATAACTTTTCTCTGAATTTTAACAGCGTAGCTTAGGCTCTCATTAATTATTTTATAGCGTTTTTTTAGTTCTATACTTTGTTTTTCTAAAATTCGTTTCTGGATTTGAATTTCTTGATAACTTTCTACTAATTGTTGATTTTTATGTTGCAGATCTTTCTGATATAAAAAATTCATTATAGCATAATTTTCAAGTAAAATACTGACGACTATAACTGCTAAATATGCGGTAAGCAGAAAATAGATTTTATTCAGAAATAGATAAAAACCATAATTATAAAATATAGACCACTGTATGAAGAATAAAATAAAAGCAAGTAAAATAATTAAGGTAAAAGAGAATAAAATATACTTAAATCTCAATCTTAAACCCAATGCACCTATAAAAATCATTATCAAGCCTATTATATAATCTTGCTTAGCAAGTTCCTTCGGAGAAAATAGAAATATCATCACCAAAATAATAAAAGAATAAAGGAATACATAAATTGCATTGAATATCTGAATATATTTAACCAATATGGTTTTGTTATAGGTTAAGAAAAATAAAATCCAAGGCAAAATAATCCCAATAGGGATTCTCATAAACCAAAAATATCTATAAGCAGAAGGTGAACTAATATAATCCAAGTATAAATAAAAAAAAGATAAAAGTGAAAAGATAATATAACTGATTCTTATATACTTGATATTCTGAACATTGTATTCTTTTTCAAAACTTTGTCTATAAATCTTTGGAATAGGAAATAGTCTGAAAATTTGATATATTTTTTTAATCATAAAATAAATTTCAATGTTTTTCTATCAAAGAGAATTATTTTTTTATAATCCTAAACTCCACACGCCTATTTTTCTGACGTCCCTGCTCTGTTTTATTAGAAGCAATAGGTTTAGAAGAACCATAACCTACCACTATCATTTGCTGAGGATCACAACCTTTACTTACTAAATAATTTTTTACAGCCTTGGCACGTTGTTCAGAGAGTTTTTGATTATATTCATCAGAGCCAATATTATCTGTATGACCGGAAATTTCAATTTTTATATTTGGATTCTTTTTTAAGAAATTAGCTAATCTATTTAATTCTGGGAAAGATTCTTTTCTAAGAGTTGCTTTGTTAAAATCAAAAAAGACATTATTAAGTTCAATGGCTTCGTCTCCTTGAAGCAACTCTTTAATTTTTAACAACTTAAAATCTCTTTGCAAAGTAAAATTAACATTTTTTGTATAAGTTCTTAAATCGACATTATCAGAAATAGGATAATAATTATTCTTGGAAATATAAAATCCATAATTTTTACCAACTGGCAATGTAATAGTATATTTTCCTGAAATAGGGTCAGATTTAAGTTCACCAAGTTTTTTACCGGTTTCTAAATTTTCCCAAACGATATTAGCTTCGATAGGTTCGCCTGTATTTTTATCTTTTATCACACCGGATATTATAGCGATAGCTTGAGGTCTAACCTTAGGGGGTAAATCAATATAGTATATGCCGGTATTATTTTGGTTTATTTTAGCAAAATAAGCTTTTGTTCCATCAGCAGTGATTTTATATCCGTATTCTTTATCTGGAGTATTTATTGCTTTTCCAAGATTTATAGGCTCAGACCATTGCGTCCAAGAAGTATCACTCAATCTATGAGAAACGAATATATCCATTCTACCCAAGCCACCATGCCCTTCTGAGGAGAAATAAAGAGTTTTCATATCAGGATGTAAATATGGGCTTCGTTCAGCATAAGGTGTATTTATAGTAGGACCCAAATTTATAGGTTTAGACCATGACCCATCTTTTTGTTTAACAATAACATAAATATCGGTATTTCCTATATAATCGCCATGATAAGGCATACTAAATTTATGATAGCCACCGATGTTGCCTTTTCTATCGGAAACAAAAAATATAGCATTTCCGTCAGCAGTAATAAAAGCATCAGCTTCCCAAGCATCTGTATTGATTTCTGAGATAGGCTTTTTAGGAGACCAACCTGATTTAGTTTTTTGAGTATAATATACATCCCCATTATAAAACATAAGTAATGTATTTCCGTCTGCTGTTAAAGACAAAGGAGCTTCATTCAAAGAAGAACTTAATTGGCTCACTTTTTGAGGTTTTGACCAATCACCGTTTTTAAAATAAGAGACATAGATATCCTCTCCCATCTGTCCTGGTCTATTTTGAGAGGCAAAATAAAGAGTTTTCCCGTCAATTGATAAAACAGGAGCATATTGTTGATAACGAGGTGAATTGATAACATCTGAGAATGATTGAGAATGAATTTTAGGTTCAGGACTTTGAAGCAATTCTATTAAATTATTGTACTTTTTAGAGCCTTGAAAATCATTTTTAAATTGCAAAGCTATATTCAAAGCCTCTCGCCATTGATGATTTTTAATTTGTGGAGATAGCAGACGCTGTAAAGCGACAAAAGCCATTTCAGAAGGGGCAGCGGAATGGATAAAGTTAATATAGAGGTTTCTTAAAGAATCATTGTAGCCGTATATCATTTGCAATTCATAGGCTTTTGTAGCAAGCTGTTCATAGATTTTTGTAGAGTCATCATAAAAAGGATAATCCGGATATTTATTTTTAAAATTCTTAATATCGAAATATTCAAGGCTCCTAAAAACGCGGTTATATTCAGTCTTCCATAATTTTTGGTATCTATTTCTTGCAGAATCTGCCCAAACAGTGTTAGGATAATTCTGTTCAAAATTTCTATAAAGTTCAAACTGATTGGCTTTTTTTATTCGTTGAAATACTATACTATCTCGTTTACGTTCAATAATTTTGGCTTGATCTGTACCTTCAAATTTTTGTACAAAGTCAGTCATCTGATCAACAGTACCGTTTAAAGCTTCATAGAATAAAGTATTAACGATTGTATCGTACAAATTAAAAATTTTAGTTGCAGTAATTTTAAATTTACGTTCTATATATCGTCTATGTTTTGATCCAGAATAGTTATATTTATTTTTGGCATAATTTATATAAGTGTATGCTCTATCCAAATTTCTATGTTTATAATCTTTGGCATAATAGATTTGGGCTAATCCATAATATGCAGCTATATAATATTTAGGATTGCGTTTAGCGCTATTAAATATAGCCCTTGCTTGCTCATATTTATGTTTACGTAGATATTTAAATCCTTTTTTAGGATTTTGGGCTGCAAGTGATAAAAACAATAAAACAAAAGCCGAGAGAAGGATTATAAGTTTTTTCATAAGTTATTTTATTTTTTCCAATTCACATTTGTAAAGATACTTAATGTTCCCACTAATATTATGTAAAACGGATATAAAATCCAAACTATTACATAATTTTTCATTAATTTATGTTCAGAAAAATATAAAGC
The DNA here is from genome assembly GCA_964637235.1 of uncultured Bacteroidales bacterium. GTDB lineage: Bacteria > Bacteroidota > Bacteroidia > Bacteroidales > S143-33 > CAZWVR01. The sequence goes on from CAZWVR010000028.1 coordinate 11,062, forward strand.
AAAAGAAAAAAGTAAAATAAAATCTACCAAAAATTTAGCAAAAAAAAGCAAACCAGTAATAAGAGGATAAAAAGCAAAAAGGAATAAAAAAAATAGAACAGGTGTTAATAAATTTGTTAAATAGACGAGAATAGTCAGTATAATAGTAAAGGTATCCCGATAATACTTAGCTTTTGCTCCCCATCTTAGGCGTTGTTTAACAAAGTCTTTTATATTATGATTAGGTTTTGTATAAACAAGAGCATTTACATTTTTCAAATAATCTACTTTAGCCTTTCTTTTTGCGATATGAAGCAAAAATACATCATCACCAGAAGGTATAGATAGTCTATAATCCTCAATATTATTCAAAAGGAGATTTTTTTTATACAACAAATTAGCAGCATTAGCCATTAGAGGGCAACCACAGAGTGCAGCAGCAGCAGAGGAAGCTTGAAGGCTTATAAATTCAAGTTTTTCAAATACTGAAAAAAGAGTTTTACGATTTTGAGATATTAAAACAGGCAATATCCACAAATCTGCTGCATTAGTAGTCTTTGTATAAACTGTTTCGATCCAAAAAGGATTAGGCATACAATCAGCGTCAGTTTGTAAAATCCAATCATAATGGGCAAAAGATACGCCAGTAATGACAGCCTGTTTTTTCCCCTCACCTAAATTTTTAATTAAATAGGCATTAGGCAAATTTTTAATAAAAGTTTTAACAAGATTATAAGAGTCATCATCAGAGTTATCATCAACAAAAATTAATTCATATTTAGCCTTACTAACTTGCTGATTTATAATTGATTGAAAAAAATCAGGGAGATTATTTTGTTCATTTTTGAAAGGGATTACAATGCTTATAGCTTCAATATCTTGGTTTGTCAATTTTGTCTCTGGATTTATTAGCCAATAAACAATAAATACAGAAAAGATAAAAAAATATGAAACGAACACAAATAGCAGAAAATATAACATAGCAATATATCTTACTACACAGAGAATAGAAGTCAGAAAGGCATAAAAAATAAGCTTATATTCAAGCTACTAAAATTTATTCTAAAAGGTCTGTTTAAATATAAAAAAGGGCAGGACAAAGAGATTGCCCTACCCTAAAATAAGTTATTTTTCTTGTTCTTTTTGATGTTCTTTCAAAAGTTTTTCTTGTACATCAGGAGGAACTTGGGCGTATTCAGAAAATTTCATTTTATAAGTACCACGACCTCCGGTTAAAGAACTCAACGAAGTAGAATATCTATTCATTTCAGCCAAAGGCACTTTTGCTTTTATATATTCATAACGGCCTTCGCTTTTCATACCCATAATCATAGCTCTACGACCTTGTAAATCACTCATTACATCTCCCATAAATTCACTTGGGACTTTTACTTCTACTTCATAGATAGGTTCTAAGATTTTAGGATTAGCATTTCTAAAAGCAATATCAAAAGCATTTCTACCGGCTAATTTAAAAGAGATTTCATTTGAGTCGACAGGGTGCATTTTACCATCAAAAACGGCGACTCTTACATCACGGATATAGCTACCTGTCAAAGGTGAATTTTCTAATTTTTCAAATATACCTTTAATAATAGCAGGCATAAAGTTTTTATCAATAGCGCCACCTACTATGCAGTTATAGAATATAAATTTACCGCCCCATTCAAGGTCAAACTCTTGTTTATCTCTAATGGTCAGGGCAATTTCTTTATCAGGGAATTTAAAACTTTGTGGGTCAGGTTTACCTTCTTCATAAGGTTCAACTACGAGATGGACTTCACCGAATTGGCCTGCACCGCCTGTTTGCTTTTTATGGCGATATTGAGCCCAAGCTGGTTTAGTAATAGTTTCGCGATAAGGTATTTTAGCAGGTATAAAATCAGCAGGTATTTTGAATATATTATCTAAATGCCATTTAACAGTTTGCAGGTGGAATTCACCTTGTCCACGAATTATCATTTGTTTTAACTCCTTAGAATATTCTACAATGAAAGTTGGGTCTTCTTCGTGATATTTATTCAAAACAGCAGCAAGTTTTTCATCATCAGATTCGCTACGAGCTTTTATAGCAGTCCAATATTTAGGTTCAGGATATTCTATTTCTGGGAATTTATAAGCAGCATCTTTTTCACTGAGGGTATGTCCTACCTTAGTATCTTTAAGTTTAACAGTAGCACCAAGGTCTCCTGCATACATTTCAGGCACCTTTTCTTTTTTCTTACCTTGAATAACCATAATTTGAGAGATACGTTCTTTCGTCTGGCGATTTTGATTTATAAGATCCTGATTTTCAACAAGTTTACCAGACATTACTTTAAAATATAATACATCACCGACGTGCTGTTCAGTAGTATTTTTATATACAAATAAAGAAGTTGGCAATGAAGCATCGCAAGGAACCTCTTTACCATCAACAGTTTTTGCAGGAGGCATTTCATTGGGAGCAGGAGCAACATTAACAATGAATTCTAAGAGACGTTTTACACCATAATTATTTTTAGCGGAACCACAAAATACAGGATAGAAATCACCATTTTTAAGCCCTTGTTTTAAACCTTTAAATATTTGTTCTTCTGTAAGTCCTTCATTTTCGAAGAAAATTTCCATTAGTTCCTCATCAGATTCAGCAGCCGTTTCTATAAGTGCAGTTCTTAATTCCTCTGCTCTATCGGACAAATCGTCAGGTATATCTGCTTCTTGATATTTACCTGTATCATCGTTCCATTTTAACATTTTCATTTTAATAAGATCAATAACGCTATTGAAACCAGTGCCTTGATTTACAGGGAATTGAACAATTACAACTTTTTTACTAAGTATTTCTTTTGCGTCCTCTATAACTTTTTCAAAATTTGCATGCTCATTATCAAGATGATTGATAAAAAAGATTACAGGTTTATTATATTTTTTGATATATTCCCAAGCATTTTCTGTACCTACTTCAATTCCATTAGCGGCATTTATCACCATTACAGAAGTATCAGCAATATAAATGGAAGAGATAACACTGCCTATAAAATCGTCGCTTCCTGGGGCATCTAAGATATTGATTTTATGATTGTTAATTTCCGTATATAAAAGCGACGAGAATATTGATTTACCTTGTGCATGTTCTATCTCTCTGTAATCTGAGATAGTATTTTGCTTTTCAATTTCACCGCGACGAGTAATTAAGCCGCCATTAAAAACCATTGCCTCGGCAAGGATAGTTTTACCTGCACCAGCGTTCCCAACAAGGGCAATATTCCTTATTTCATTTGTTTTATAAACTTTCATACTCCCGTTATTTATTTGGTTAATAAATTTTTGGCAAGGCAAAAATAATAAACTTTTTGAATTTTAAAACATTTATTTTGGGAAGTAAATATAAGAAACTGAAAATATTAAGCAAAATGGTAAATAAGCAAGGCAATAAAAAGGAAGGAGCTATCCAAAATATCAATGATGTTGTAATTTTTTAGGAGCTTTATAGAAAATTGTTTATTGTAAAAAGAATAATACGGTAAAAAATTATAAGAAAATAAAAAGGGAGCTTTTTAGAGCCCCCTGTTATACAGTCGCCTTAGTCAATTAAAATAAGGTTTTATAAACTTAAGCCTCCACATACAGCAATTACTTGTCCTGTAATATATAAAGATAAGTCTGATGCCAAAAATAGAGCTGTGCCGGCTACATCTTCTGGTTTACCTATTCGTTTCATAGGAATTTGTTCAATCCATGCTTGTTTTACATTATCCGGTAAAGCGGCAGTCATATCTGTTTGTATAAAACCGGGAGCAATTACATTAGCTCTTATATTTCTACTTCCTACTTCTTTGGCAATAGAGCGAGTAAAAGCGATTATACCGCCTTTTGAAGCAGCATAATTAGCTTGTCCTGCATTGCCATATAAACCGACAACCGAAGACATATTAATTATAGAACCACTTCTCTGCTTTAACATCTGCCGCAAAACTGCCTTTGTCATATTAAAAACCGATTTCAAATTCACATCTATCACTTTATCCCATTCTTCCTCAGACATACGCAATAAAAGATTATCTCGGGTGATTCCTGCATTATTGACCAATACATCTACTCTTCCGAATTGTTTAATAATTTCAGCAACAACTTGCTGCACATTTTTAAAATTACTAACGTCTAAGGAATAATACTGTACTTTTGGAGCTACTTTTTTGAGAGTATCCAAATACTCAGTAAGTTTTTGCTCAGGGGTTCTTCCTATAAGTGCCAAGTGAGCTTTTTCTTTGGCAAAAAGCTCAGCTATTGCCCTACCAATACCCCGTGAAGCCCCTGTAATAATCGCAGTTTTTCCCTCCAATAAGCCCATATAGATTAAGTTTAGTTATTGTTTCCTTTTGTTGTAAAATAAAATCCTATTGCAGCTGGGAGTAAAAATGTCAATGCTGAATTTCCAAAACTTTTAGTTTCTATATATATAGCAATCATATACACAACCGATAAGAGAAAAACCAATAATCCAGACCATACAGTCATAGAATGTTTACGCATAAAACCACCTATAAATAACAATAAAGTGAATAATGCGAATAAAAACAACACTATATAATTAAAATCAGTGAAATTAAAAGATTTCAATTGATCAAAATATGCAAAAAAGACAAAAAGAAGCAATGCTAAACGTAAAAACCAATTACCCAGAGATTGTGCGCCCTTTAAAGGTTTCATAATATTATTTTTTTAAGTTTTTTACAAAACTATATTTTTTTAAAGAAAAAACAAAGTTTATTTTACAGTGATAATATCTGCAAATTTTACAGTTTTTCCGGTATCAGCTCTAATAACTACAAAAGAGCGACCTTCTAAAATTAACTTACCGCCAATACCTTCTGCATTATGGATATTAGGGTCAATTTGAAGGGTTTGCTCCGGAGAAATAAATTTATAGTCTGAAAAATAAGCATTTACATATTCTGCTGTAAGGTCTAAAATATCACGTCTATGTGGAGGGTGTAATCCACGTAATACAGATAATAAGAGGGTTAGAACAGTATAAATACGCTCCATATTCTCTTTTTGATTTGTTCCAAAATCTGCAATAGTATTAGTCAATGATGGCCAAAAGCCTAAAAAATTGACAGAAAACAGGATAGTAGTAATATCATTGCCGTTAAAATTATCATTCAAAAGTTTAGCAATTTGTTCAATCTGAGGTTTATCATCTGAGCGGTTAAAATTTTCAATTAAAACCTCAAAAGGAATTAAGTTTCTATATTCTGCTTTTAATTTATGAAGCTGTTGTTCAAGATCCGTAAGCTCATTTTCAACAGACAATATTCTACGGGAAAGAATGTCATTCTTTTTAGCAAGATTTTGTTTTTCTTGCTGTAATTTTAAAATTTTGTCATTAAATTGTGAAATAAGAGTTTTTACCTTATTTAATTGCTCAACAGTGAAAAAATTCTTTAAAATTGCTATAAATTTTTGTTTTTCGCTTAAATTTTGGTCTTTAAAAGAATAAACAAAAATGTCATTTTTAAATTTATCTACCCAGCCAGATCCGAAAAAGTCAAAAACCTGAGAAAGAAAATTTTCTGGTGTTGAAGTGTCCCATTTAATTATCTGTTCAGAATGAGCAGTTGAGAGCTGTTCTTGTTGTTGATTATTTTGAGCATCTATATTATTCTGTTCAGAATTTTTTTTAAAAGTAAGTTTTAAAGATATTTTTGATTTTTTATTATTTTCCTCGTCCGAGGTTTTAAAAGAAAGTTTTGCCATATTTTTTGGTTGTAATATAATTTTTTTAAGGCAAAAAAACAATTTTCATTTAAACCATATTTTATTTTACTTTTGAAAAAAATAAAAATGAAGCTTCTTCATACATCTGACTGGCACTTAGGGAAAATTTTTTATGGTTATAAATTTGACGAAGTATTCCCTAAATTTATAGAATGGCTTAAAAAAATCATAGACGAGGAAAATATTGAGGTTTTACTTATTGCAGGCGATATATTTCAAAGAACACAACCGTCAAATAGTACACTAAAACTTTATTATGAAAGTTTAACAGGATTGTATAAACACGGATTAAAAAAAATTATAATAATAGGCGGCAATCACGACAATCCATCAACACTGAGTGCACCGGAAGCAATTTTAAAACTAATATCTGTGGAGGTAATCGGAAAAATTGACTTTATGCAGGATAAACAACTAATAGACAGTAATAAACATCTAATAGCCTATCCAGAAAAAAATCCAGAAGTAATATTTGCAGCGGTACCCTATCCCAGAGAACGAGAACTCAAAATGCATATTCAAGAAAATGATTATGAAAGTAGAAAAAAAGCATTGCAAGAAAAAATCGCACAAATATATATACAATTACTGGAAAAGGCACAAATATATGAAGGTTTACCATTGATAGCTCTTGGACATTTTTTTATTAAAAAAAATTATTCTACTTCTACTGAATATGATTATGAAGATGAGGCTTACGTAGGTTCTCTTACTGATGTCCCAGCAGATATTTTACCAAAAGAATATGACTATTGGGCAATGGGGCATATTCATAAACCTTTTAAGGTTATTCCAAACAAAATACATTACAGTGGTTCTCCACTACCCTACGGCTTCCCTGAAACAACATATAAAAAGAAAGTTTTTATCATTGACACTAATTACAAACCCTTGAAAATAAAGGAGATAACAATACCTGATTTTATTGAAATGAAAATATTTAGTGGAAGCTTTGAAGAAATAACAGCAGAATTGGATAATTTCTATCCGCATTCACAGAATAAAACTTTAATATATCTTTCTGTTAATGAGAAAAAGAATATCCCCTTCTTAGAAAAAAATATTGAACAAACATTAGAAAAAGTAAAAAAAAGATGGAACGAACAGATAGAAATTTTAGGCTATAAATATTCAATTGAGGAGCTGGATATAGCCATATATAGAGATACAGAACAAATGAAACAAGCTACACCCAAAGATATATTCAAACGGCTATTAGAACATTATAATATGGAAAGTGAACCGTATATGTCAATGTTTGAAGAAATATATAGAGAAGTGCAACAAGAAAACATAAACGACTAAAAATCATAAACTATGAAACGTTATATAATAATTTTTCTGTCGGTAGTATTTATATTTTTATCAGAATGCAGCACAAAACATCAAAATCAACAAACCCCTAACAGTGATACTGTAAAAACCGATACAACAGTAGTAAAGCAAGACAGCCTCAAACAGATAGATACTGTAAAAAAAGACAGTGTAAATATGCAAATAAAAAGTAAAGAATACACTTCCCGTTATATTTGTCCCAATCACTGTCCGGGTAGCGGATCAGATAAACCTGGCGTATGTCCTGTATGTGGTATGGAGTTAATAGAAAATCCAGACTGGGAAGGTAATAAATAGAAAATTAGCTGGTATAAAATAAAAAAGGCTGTCCGAATAGTCTAAGAAAAGTATTTAAAATAATTTCGGACAGCCGCTTAGCAGTAATAAATGCTAATAAAAATCAATAACTATCTAAGAAATAACGATTTTCTTCAATCAGCTTATCAGCTATTCTACGTCTTGCAGCTTTTACATCAAAAGGTTTAACAGATGTATAATATTCCAAAGCTTTTTTAAAGTCATCTATATCGTCAGTTAGGGCGTAAAGTGCATCCAAGCCATTATCACGGATAATTTTTGCGCTTTCAAACATAAATACGTCCAGAATATCTTTAATTATATCAATATGGTGATGAGAGAATTTCTTATCGAGTTTTTCCACACGTAATAATAATGATTCTGCAATATAAAGCTGTATCATCATATTAGCCAAAGCAGTAAGTATCTCCTGTTCATCAGAGAATTTACGTCCATATTTTTCAATGGTAAGCTTTGTTATAAGCTGAGTAGCCTTTTTAAAATTACTGATATATAAATGATTACGTTCATAATATTCGTCTGGGAGTTGAGGTTTTTCTGGCAAATTACGGAATTGGTTCCAGACTTCCTCGGCAGCGGCTAATAAAGCAATTTCTTTTTTCATACCTTTCTTTATCATAGTATCAGCCACAACCATTCTATTTATTTCATTAGTTCCTTCAAAAATTCTATTTATTCTGGAATCACGATAAGCCATAGAAACTTCCATTTCAGCAGAAAAGCCGATACCACCGTGAATTTGGACAGCTTCATCAACAACAAAATCGTGAGCTTCTGATCCATAAACTTTAAGGATTGCAGCTTCTATTGCGAATTTACGTTGAGCTTCTACTTGGGCTTTACCTTTATCCATACCCTGCTGCATAAACATCTGAACAGCGTCCTCAATATTCTGACTTGCCCTATAAACAGCCGACTCATTAGCAAAAGTACGAATTACTTGCTCAGAAAGCTTATATTTTATAGCGCCAAAATTTGCTATCTTAGTTCTGAATTGTTTACGTTCATTAGCATATTGTACAGATAAATCTATTATTCTTTTAGAAGCACCAATAACATTTGCTCCGAGTTTAATTCTTCCTAAATTAAGGATATTCAATGCAATACGGAAACCTTCTCCTCGTTTACCTAAAAGATTTTCTACTGGAACCTTACAATTATTGAAAAATACTTGTACAGTAGAAGAAGCGCGTATTCCCATTTTATCTTCTTCCTGACCAAAACTTATACCTTCAAAACCTCTTTCTACAATAAAAGCACTAAGTATTCTATCATTATCAATTTTTGCGAATACAGTATATACATCAGCTATGCCACCATTAGTAATCCACATTTTTTGACCATTCAATATCCAATATTTGCCATCTTCGGAAAGAGTGGCTCGTGTAGTTCCGGAATTGGCATCAGAGCCTGCTCCCGGTTCAGTAAGACAATAAGCTCCTATCCATTCACCTGTGGCTAACTTAGGTAAATATTTTCGTTTTTGCTCCTCATTTCCATAATACATAATTGGCAATGAACCTATTCCAGTATGAGCAGAAAATGCAACTGAAAATGAATATCCAGCTCCCATTAAATCACTAGCAAGCATTGAAGTGACAAAATCCTGTCCAAATCCTTCATATTCCTCCGGTATTGATATGGCTAAAAGTCCTAATTCTCCGGCTTTTTTAAGCCATTGTTTCATAAGTTCCGGATTATGATCGTCCATTTCTTTCCATCTGGGCAAAACTTCATTATGTATAAAATCACGACAAGTCTGCGCTATCATCTTTTGTTCCTCATTAAACTCCTCCGGAATAAAAATATCTTGATAATCAAGATCTTTAATAAGAAATTCGCCACCTGTTAAAGCCTGTTTTTCCATAATCAAAAAATTTTTTAAATTTCTACAAAAATAAAAAAGATGTTCTTTAAACAAAATCTATAAATAAAACCTCTTAATTTACAATACATTTTATCTATTATTTTGCAACTTATTAAATGCTAATCTCTCAGAAACCTCCCTAAGTATAACTAACACTTATAGAACATAGCTGCCACTAATCAATAAATCATTTTTATGAATATCGCTTTAATTTGAACTTTTAATTTTCTAAAATAAATTGCTTATCTATATAATTTTCAACCTTTTGCCAATCTTCTTTATAAAATATCTTTATTTGTTCTAAATATTCATCTGCGATTAACGGTTTTTTATCAATAAAGCGCTTTGGCATTAAATAGGCGCTATAAAGCAGCATATAACGCATTGGCATACGTAAATATCTTTGAATATTACGGATAAATCTATTCTTACTATACGGTTTCAAATTAATACCAAAATATTTACCATAGTTTTTGACCATTTTCAGTTGTTTTTCATCATACAACTTATGCTTTACCTTTATGGATAAATTCTTAGGAAAATCAATTTTTAAATACGTAAACAATAAGTTTAAAAATTTTTCAGGATTATATTTTAACAAATTATAATTTAATACCAAGGGAGGATTAACAAAAATTTTTTTTATCCTATCTATTTTTTAAAAAATAAACCATCTTTAATTTTAAAATAACCGTTATCATATTTAATATCAATAAATTGCGTGATATCGCCTCTGAAACCATTTTTTACAAATCTTTTATATTGCGAAGCGAACCAGCTATCCTGCCGCCTAAAAACCACAATAATCTTTGTTTGCGGATATCTTTGCGCCCATTTTTTTATCTCCCTATCAAATTGTTGATCTAATTCCTGAGAAACCAAATAACGCTTATAATCAGTATTTTCAATAAGTTTAAAAGCTTTATGATATAAACGCTTAGGTATATATTTTATATTATCAAGCTTAGGGAAAACAACATTTTGTAAATATTTAGTTCCTGTTTTACTCAAACCTATATGAAAAAAGATCTCCTTATTCATTTTTTATGATTTTTCCTAATTCAGAAAATCATAAATTAGTTCATTAAGCTCAACACAAAAATAATAAATATGTAATCAAATTCCCTAAACAGCAAGGCTGTTATAATTCGCCATAATTTTTATACCTTTGCCCCAAAGATTTATATAATGAAAAAATTTATAGCCCTTACAATATTATACTTAATTTTTAAGACATTAGCATACGGACAAATAAACTACGGAGGCAAGCCGATATATTTTTCACTAAAAGATATCTCTATACCTACCACAGTTCTTAGACTTCCAAATCCTCTGCCCCAACCACAAAAAAAAGCAATTGCCATAGGATATAATTTTCAATTACAAAATTCAAAAGGCATATGGATAAAACGGGAAAAACAATATATCTGGCTAACAGAAATTAAAAGTCCAAATGCCCCGGCACTTTCTCTCATTTTTACAAATTTTAAGCTCAAAAAAAATGATTCTTTGTTCATAATAGCCAAACATTCAGGATATTATATAGGAGCTTTTACGCGATTGAACAATAGAAAAAGTAAAATATTTCCAACCCGTGCATTAAAGGATAGTGCTTTAATAATAGAACTACATACTAATAACAAATACCTTCCATTTCAGTTAACAACAGTCACAAGATACTTCCAATTAAAAGATGACGCAGGAAAATGCGAAGTAAATGTAATATGCGAAACACATAAACCTTGGACGTTTATTAAAAATTCAGTATGCAGAATTACATTTAAGTCAAATATATTCACATATTTATGCAGTGGAGCTCTAATTGCTAATACAGCTTTTCAAAATATACCCTATTTTTTAACTGCCAGCCATTGCATTAGCACTTCAAGCGAGGCACAATCAGCAGTATTTTATTTCAACTACGAATCACGCTCTTGTAAAACTAATTGGTTAGACAATTATACTACAATTTCAGGTGCTGAACTTATTGCAACAGGTAGTGATATAGATTTAGACTTCACACTATTAAAACTTTCAGAGACGCCACCAAAAGACTTTCACCCATACTATGCAGGTTGGAATAGAACTAATATAGCACCTAAAAGCACCGTATGTATTCATCATCCGCAAGGAGACTTAAAAAAGATTTCAAAAGACTTCCAAGCCCCCATAATAAGCTCTTTTACAGGATATAAAGATAGCACTCACTGGCAAATAATAAAATGGGAACAAGGAGCTACCGAAGAAGGCTCCTCAGGTGCACCTCTCTTTGACGAAAATGGCAGAATTATCGGAGACCTTACAGGTGGAGACGCTAACTGCTCAAATCCTGTAAATGACTATTTCCAAATGTTATATTACAGTTGGAATACAAAAAACCTTTTCACAGAACAGCTCAGACATTGGTTAGACCCACTGGGCTTTAATCCTGAATATATGGACGGTTATGATCCTTATTTGAATATAAATTTACCAAAACCAGAAATTAAAGCCACTTTAAATACAAATATTGTAAAAATAACTTATAACATTCCCAATGGCGCTGACAGCATAAAAATATACAGAAATTTAAAGCTTATAAAAACTCTATCTGCTAATGCTCAAACAACAATATACGATACTTTAACAATTCCTCATATCTATGTATATTTCGCCAGAGCTGTTTTTGATACCAATTTATCTCAGCCTTCTACAATGCAAAAAATTCAATTTGGCGATTTTAAAGACTATCCATATCCCGACGTTATTCCTTTCCCAAATCCTACTTACAATCACTTTTTTATTTTGTTGACAAAAAATGATATGAAAATCAAGGAGATAATAATAACAAATTTATTAGGCAAACAGATGCTACATCTACGAAAAGAACAATATTACTTTGATATATCCACACTTCCGCGTGGAGTGTATATTTTAAAAATCAAAACAAAAAACAATGGCATTTTTATCAGAAAAATCATTAAAATATAATAATGCAGAAGCTTAAAAGGATTTTTTCTTTAATGTTTAAATTATATTTTTGGCAAAAAATTTTATGTCTACTTTTTTATTCCACAATACAGTATTTGGACCTATTTTTAGCCGACGTCTGGGAATATCTCTGGGAATAAACCTACTGCCCTCGAACGTAAAATACTGTAATTTTTCTTGTATATATTGCGAATGTGGTTGGAGTCAGAAAATAAAAAATATTCAACTGCCAAAACGGAATTTTGTATACTCCGAATTAAAAAAACGCCTCTGTGAACTGAAAGAAAAGAATAAACCCCTTCATTCAATAACCTTCGCAGGGAATGGAGAACCCACAATACATCCGGAATTTGCAAAAATTATTGATGACGTCATAGAATTGCGAAATGAATATTATCCCCAAGCGCTTGTCTCTGTACTTTCAAATGCAACTATGTTAAAGAAAAAAGAAGTTTGCGAGGCTCTGAAAAAAACTGATAAACCTATAATGAAATTAGATGCCGGAGATACAGCTACATTCCATAAGATAAATCAACCGCTTTCAAAAATACCTGTGGAAAAAATAGTAGATAATCTTAAATGCTTTGAGGGTAATTTCATAATGCAAAGTCTATTTGTAAGAGGCTATTACAAAAACGAATATATCGATAACAGCAATCCAGAAGCAATAGAAAAATGGCTTGAAAAAGTAAAAATTTTACAACCACAAGAAGTAATGATTTATACAATAGCCCGTGATACACCAGTTGAAACATTAGAAAAAGTCCCCCAAGAGAGATTGCAAGAAATAGGGAAATTAGTAGAACAGTTGGGCATAAAAACCTTAGTAGTTTAAATCGTAACTTTATATCCCAATTCTTCCATCATATCAATAGCAGCCGGGTGTATAAGTTTCAAGGTAGAGCTATCAAAATATTCATAAAATTGTTCTTTTTGTGCTTTTCTGGGTAATACAGCTGTAAATTTTCTGCCTATTAAGGCATAAATTTTTTTCTTTATATCATAGTAAAGTTTCAAAATCTTATCATTATGCCAATCCATAGAGTGTTTTATACGAATATCAATAGTTTTTTTATTCTTAGGTAATGAAAGAAAATCGCTTA
>CAZWVR010000029.1:0-23936 GCA_964637235.1 uncultured Bacteroidales bacterium
TGGGGCAGGATCTGAGCTGGTTCTGGAAACCATATTTCTTTGACTTTGTCTATCCGGATATTGGTATTAAATCCGCTGATTATAAGGACGGTAAGCTGACAGTAAAAGTTGTTAACACGGGCGGGCTGCCTGTTTATGTCAAGCTGGATGTTTATCTGCCCGACGGCACGCAAAAGGCCATAGAACGCAAAATGGACGTTTGGAAAAACACCAATCAGATAACAATTACAGAGGCTATTCCGCAAAAACCTGTTAAACTCGTGCTTGACGATCTGTTGGGCGCAGACAAAAATCCGCAGGATAATACTTGGAAAATGTAAAATATGAATTTAAGAATGGAGTTTTAGAAAAATTCTATATTTAAATTTGTTTTAATTGTTTAAAAAGTACTATTTTTGTAAAAAACAAAAGATATGAAAAAAGCGATTCTGATAATATTAGATGGTTGGGGCATTGGAGATAAGTCTAAATCTGATGCTATTTATAATGGAGAAACTCCATACTATGATTATTTGCTCAGTGAATATCCTAATTCTCAGCTATGTGCGACTGGCGAATGTGTAGGATTGCCCAAGGGAGTGATGGGAAATTCAGAAGTAGGACATATGAATATAGGTGCTGGTAGAATTGTTTACCAAGATCTTGTACGCATAAATAAAGCAATTGAAAGTGGTGAGTTTAGAAAAAATCCTGTATTTTTAGAAGCTTTTGAATATGCTAAAAAAAATAATAAATCAGTTCATTTTTTGGGTTTACTTTCCGATGGCGGTGTTCATTCAATGAATACTCATTTATACGAGCTTTGTCATATGGCTAATGAATATGGATTAAAAAAGATATACGTACACGCTTTGACAGACGGTAGAGATAGAGACCCTCATAGTGGGATAAATTATGTTAAAGAACTTTTAGAAAAAATAAAAGGGACTAATTGCAAATTAGCAACTATAACAGGTCGTTATTATACGATGGATAGAGATAAACGTTGGGATAGAATAAAAGTTGGTTATGATGCGATGCTCTACGGTATTGGTAAAAAAACGACAGATCCATTAAAAGCAATTGAGGAATCTTATAATGAGGGGATTACAGATGAATTTATAAAACCGATAATAGTCACAGATGATTCATCTACACCAATTGCTACAATACAAAAAGATGACGTTGTAATATGTTTCAATTTTAGAACTGATAGATTGAGGCAAATAACAACAGTATTAACGCAGCAAGATATGCCTGAATATAATATGCATACTTTGCCTCTTTATTATATCACAATGACAAGATACGATGATAAATTTAAAGGAATAAAAGTAGCTTTTGATAAGCAGCATCTTGACAATACGATGGGTGAAGTTGTTTCAAAACTTGGTTTAAAGCAACTTAGGATTGCAGAAACGGAGAAGTATGCCCATGTGACTTTTTTCTTTTCCGGGGGTAGAGAGGAACCTTTTGAAAATGAGGATAGAATATTAGTTCATTCTCCGAAGGTAGCCACTTATGATTTGAAGCCGGAGATGAGTGCTTTTGAAGTTAAGGACAAAGTTGTTGAAGCTTTAAAAAGTAGGAAATACGATTTTATAGTGTTGAATTTTGCCAACGGTGATATGGTAGGGCATACAGGAGTTTATGAAGCGATATTAAAGGCAGTAAATGCGGTTGACCAATGTTTAAAAGAAGTAGTTGAAACGGCAAAAGCTAATAGTTATTCGGCTTTAATAATAGCCGATCATGGTAATGCAGATCACGCTATTAATGAAGATGGTACACCGAATACTCAGCATTCGTTAAATCCGGTTCCGTGCATACTTGTGGATGATAATATGAAGGGGGTCAAATTAGAGAATGGTATATTAGCAGATGTTTCACCTACCTTATGCGAAATAATGGGGATAGAGAAGCCTAAGGAGATGACAGGAAAGTCTTTGATTGTTAAGTAGTTAATATGTGAGAGGGATTGGAGCGGTATGAGGCGAAGGGAAAGTTTTAGGCATACTTGGCGGCGGAGGCTGAGCGGATAGCGAAGCCCTACGTACGCCAAAGCCAGCGAAACTCTTAGGCAGGCGAGTTGAGCGCCGAAGGCGGCTACCGCAATGCCTTGCGTTTCGCTGGTGAGAGTATGCCTTAACTTTGCCGAGCCGAATATAAGCGGAAAGCCCGACCCGAGCGAGCTGAATAGCAGCGAGCGAGGGACTCGCCCTATCTTTTATGTTTGTTATTTTCGTATTCTTTAT
Organism: uncultured Bacteroidales bacterium; assembly: GCA_964637235.1. Lineage (GTDB taxonomy): Bacteria > Bacteroidota > Bacteroidia > Bacteroidales > S143-33 > CAZWVR01. The sequence continues at coordinate 2,235 of CAZWVR010000029.1, forward strand.
ACATATCTTTGATAATCACAATCAGGTCATATTCAGAGGTTTTGAGTATAAAATCTCTATCAAAGTCGCAGTATTGCATAAAGTCGTCCAATTCTTTGCCTTTGAGACCTGTTATTTTTGCTACTAAGTTTCTATTGAATTTTTTATCCAATTGTTTTTGGAGTTGTTCTTTTTGTTTTATTTTAGCCAGTTTACGCAATTCACGTTCTTTTTTTGATTTTAATGGTAAAGGAATTATGACGCCAGTTCCTCGAGCTAAATCTGCAATTGTTTTTAGATTTTCATTTTTTAGTACATTTCTTATCCAAATTTCTATTCGTTTTTGGGTTTTATCCTCTTTTACTTCGGTATTTGCGATGTCGTTGACAAATGCTTTCCATCTGACTGCATAAATATCTACATTTCCTAAGTGATAATTTATAGGTTTTAGGTATATTATTTTGTTGATTTTGCCGAGTTTAGCATTTTTAGGGTTTGGTTTCCATATATAACTTTCAAATCCAAGAGAAGAGACTTTTAGATTATCGCCGGGGGATATAAGAATTCTGAATTTCCCGCTTGTATCTGTCTTAGTTCCGAAGTGTTTATTCATATTTATGACAAAAGCATAAGGTACTGGTTTTAGGGTTTCTCCATTTATGATTTTTCCGTATACTTCAATAAGAGTGTCATTTTGCGCAAAAGTGTTCAATACAATTAAAAAAAGAAGTGTAAAGCTAAATTGTACTTTCATTGTTTTTTATGCGAAGGTATAAAAAAATAATTATCTTTCTTTTTATTTCGTTATTTTTTGAAAAAATTTTTACTTTGCCTGTGTATCAAAAACTAAAATATTATGTTGGAATTAAAATTTTTGGTAAATAATCCACAAGAAGTAATAAGTAGGCTTAAAATAAAGAGATTTGATGCTGAAAACATTGTAAATCAGATTATTGATTTGCATGAAAAGAAAAAGAAATTACAAGTAGAATTGGAAAATTTAAAATCGCGGCAGAATAAAATAGCCAAACAGATAGGTATATTATATAAGCAAGGGAAAAAAGAAGAAGCTGAAAAAATAAAAGCAGAAGCGACAAAGCTTAAAGAAGATATAAAAGGATTAGAGGCAGAATTTGAGCCCATAGAGAAAGCTATTTTTGAATTATTAGTTAAATTGCCGAATTTACCGCATAAGAGTGTACCTGAGGGGGATAGTTCTGCTGATAATCGCATAATAAGAGAAGGGGGTGTAATACCGAAATTTGATTTTGAGCCACTACCTCATTGGGAATTAGGTAAAAAATATAATCTTATAGACTTTGAGTTGGGGAATAAACTTACAGGTTCTGGTTTTCCTGTTTTTATAGATAGAGGTGCAAAATTGGAAAGGGCTTTAATAAACTTTTTTCTTGATAGAGCTAAAAAAGCCGGTTATTTAGAGATGATACCTCCATTTATGGTAAATGAAGCGACAGCCTTTGGTACGGGGCAACTTCCTGATAAAGAGGGACAAATGTATTTTATTGAGAGTGATAATTTTTATTTGATACCAACAGCAGAGGTGCCGTTGACGAATGTATATAGAGACCAAATAATTGATGAGGAGGTTTTACCGATAAAGCTTACTGCTTATACCCCTTGTTTTAGGCGAGAGGCAGGATCTTATGGTAAAGATGTTAGAGGTTTAAATCGTGTACATCAATTTGATAAAGTAGAAATAGTTAGATTAGAACATCCTGAGCGTTCTTATCAAGCTCTTGATGAGATGGTAGAGTATGTAGAAAGTCTTGTTAAGGATTTAGAATTGCCTTATCGCATAGTACAATTGTGTGGCGGTGATTTAAGTTTTACATCTGCATTGACTTATGATTTTGAGGTATATTCGGCAGCCCAGGGGAAATGGTTAGAAGTTAGTTCAGTATCTAATTTTGAGACTTTTCAAAGTAATAGAATGAAAATAAGATTTAGAGGTAAAAATCAGAAAAAAACAAGATTAGTTCATACTCTTAATGGCAGTGCTTTGGCATTGCCGCGTATTGTTGCAGCTTTATTAGAGAATAATCAGACTGTGAATGGTATCAAGCTTCCCAAAGTACTTTGGGAATATTACGGTAATGACGTAATAGATTAAAAATTAGGCAATTGAAGTGTTTTATTTTTTTAAATATGTTTTTAGATTTTGCTTTTAAATAAGAATTTTGCATATTTACAACGGAACAACTGTTAAAAAAATATAATTATGGATTTCAATTTCACAGAAGAACAACTGATGATACGCGATGCCGCAAGGCAATTTGCGCAAAAGTTATGGGAAGATGTGCTTGAAAGAGATGAAAAAGCCATTTTCCCGACCAAACATATTGAAGAGTTGGCTCAGCTTGGTTTCCTTGGTATGATGGTGGATCCCAAGTATGATGGTGGCGGAATGGATACGATTTCTTATGTTTTGGCAATGGAAGAAATTGCAAAAGTAGATGCTTCCGTAGCTGTGATTATGTCTGTACAGAATTCGCTTGTAAATTGGGGTTTGGAAACATTTGGTACTGAGGAGCAAAAAGAAAAGTATTTAAGACCCTTAGCACGTGGTGAAAAACTCGGAGCTTTTCTATTATCAGAGCCAGAAGCCGGTTCTGATGCAACAAAGCAGCATACCATAGCCAAAGATATGGGAGATTACTATTTGGTAAATGGAACTAAGAACTGGATAACTAACGGTAATAGTGCTTCTTATTATATTTTGATAGCGCATACCCATCCAGAAAAAGGACATAGAGGTATTAACGCATTTATAGTAGAAAAAGATACCGAAGGTATTAGTGTAGGACCTCATGAGAATAAAATGGGAATGCGTAGCTCTGATACACATTCTGTAATGTTTACAGATGTTAAAATACCAAAGGAAAACAGAATAGGAGAAGATGGTTTTGGTTTCAAATTCGCTATGAAAGTTTTGGACGGTGGACGTATAGGTATTGCTGCACAAGCTCTTGGAATTGCGCAAGGAGCTTTTGAAAAAGCCGTAGCTTATGCCAAAGAGCGTAAAGCTTTTGGTAAACCAATCATTGAACATCAAGCAATAGCCTTTAAACTGGCAGATATGCTCGTTAAAATAGAAAATGCTCGTAATTTGGTTTTGAAAGCTGCTTGGCTAAAAGATCAAGGTTTGCCATATTCTCATGCCAGTGCAATGGCTAAATATTATGCAGCAGAAATTGCTATGCAAGTGACAACCGAAGCAGTACAAATTCATGGTGGATATGGATATGTTAAAGAATATCACGTAGAAAGATTTATGCGCGAAGCTAAGCTTACTCAAATTTATGAGGGTACTTCTGAAATTCAGAAAATTGTTATCTCTCGTCATATTATGAGAAATATGTAAAACACAAAAATGAAAAAATATGAAACTACTTGTATGCATTAGTGTTGTTCCGGACACTACTACAAAAATAAAATTTAAGGACGGTAAAGAGTTGGATACTACTGGTATCCAGTGGATAATAAATCCTTGGGACGAATTAGCTTTGACACGTGCAATAGAACTTAAAGAGCAATCTGGTGGAAAAATAGAAAAAGTTACAGTTGCACATGTGGGACTAAAAGGTTCAGAACCAACAATACGTAAGGCATTAGCAATGGGTGCTGACGATGCTATTCGTATTGATGCCGAGCCCAAAGATAGCTATCAAGTAGCAGCTGAATTGGCTAATGCTATTAAGGATGAAAATTTTGACTTGATATTTACTGGATTGGAATCCAGTGATTATAATGGTCTTTCTGTTGGTGCTATGCTTTCTGAAATGTTAGGCATACCTTCGGTAGCTTCGGTTTCTAACGTAGATTTTAAAGATGGAAAGTTTGTAGTTAAAAGAGAAATTGACGGAGGTTATGAACTTCTTGATGTGCCTACACCCCTTTTGATTACAGTTCAAAAAGGTATTGCCATAGAGCCTCGTATACCGAATATGCGTGGTATTATGATGGCAAAACGTAAGCCTCTTAAAGTTGTTGAAGCAGCAGGAGTTGAACCTCTTGTTGAATTTGTAGCATTTGAAGAACCTAAACCTAAACCTCCTTGTAAAATTGTGGAAACTGCCGAAGAACTTATCAATCTATTACATAACGAAGCAAAAGTTATTTAACAACCCTAAAAACAAAAAAAATGGTACTAATATATACGGAAAATTGGGATGGAAAATTTAAAAAATTAAGCTACGAAATAGTATCCTACGGCGTTGCACTTGCGCAAAATATGAATACAGAAGCCGTAGTACTTTCGATAGGTAAAGTTCCTGAGGAAAATCTTAAAAGCCTCGGAAATTACGGAGCTCATAAAATAATATCCGTAGAGGCAGATTTAGATCTATTGGATAATAAACTTTATACCGATATAATTGCACAGGTTGCAGAAAAACTCGGTGTAAAGACTTTTGTATTTTCAAATAATAATACAGGAAGGGCATTAGCACCACGAGTTGCAGCACGCTTTAAAGCAGGCATTGTTAGTGCTGTTGAGGATTTACCTAAAAGCTATGATCCTTTTACACTTCATAAAAAAGTATTTACAGGGAAAGGATATGCGGATGTAGTTGTAAAGTCTGAGTATAAAGTAATAACTTTATTCCAGAATTCTTATGGAGTGCACGAAGCTCAGAATAATGCTACAATAGAAAAGATGGAGGTAAATATTTCTGAGCCGAGCATAAAACTTATAGAACGTAAGAAAGCTCAGGAGGGTAAAATATTACTTACTGATGCTGAGATAGTTGTTTCTGGTGGTCGTGGTATGAAAGGACCTGAGAATTGGGGACCACTTGAAGAATTTGCTCGTTTACTTGGAGCAGCTACTGCATGTTCACGTCCAGTAGCAGATGAAGGTTGGCGTCCGCATGAAGAACATGTCGGGCAAACCGGAAAAGTTATTGCTCCGAATGTATATTTTGCTTTGGGAATTTCAGGAGCTGTTCAACATATTGGAGGTGTAAGTGGAGCTAAGTATATTGTAGCTGTCAATATTGACAAAGATGCTCCAATATTTGAGGTCGCTGATTATGGAATTATAGGCGATGTTCATAAATTGCTACCTGAAATGATCGAAGCAGTGAAAAAGATTAAAGCTCAGGAATAAAAGTTTTTATTTACAGAATAGGCGGGGTAAAGAGTTAATCTCCTCTACCCCGCTTTTTTTTATCTATGTAAAGGGAAACCTAATTTTGTAAAACCTCCGTCAACAAAAATAGTTTGGGCTGTAATAAAAGACGAGGCTTTCATTGCAAGGAATGCTATAACTCGGGCAATTTCCTCTGGTTGGGCAACTCTATTGAGAGGCGTAAGCGATATAACTTGATTGTAATATTCTTTATTTTCCAAAGCTTTTTTTGTATGGGGCGTTAATGTGTACCAAGGTGCTACGGCATTAACTCTAATGCCATATTTAGCCCATTCTACACCTAATACAGAAGTCATTTGTATTATGGCAGCTTTTGCCGCAGAATATGGAACAGCACTCCCTATGAATACCTTAGCTGCTACCGATGCTACATTTACAATAGCGGCATGTTCAGATTTTTTCAATAAATCAAAAGCTAAAATACTCATATGGTAGGCAGATAAATAGTTCCAACGCGTTATTTCCTCTATTTCCTCAGTATTATAATTCTCAGAAGGCTTTCTGAAATTTCCACCAGCATTATTCACTAAGATGTCCAATTTACCATATTCATTATTGACGATTTCCATAATTCGTTCTCTTTCTTTCTCAATAGAAACATCTGCTACTATGCCTTTTACTTTATGACCCTTTTCTTGCAGTTTATTTTCTAATGCGAAAACTTCTTTATCATTACGTGCAACAAAGATTACTTCTGCTCCCAGAGTAAGAAATTCCATTAAAGTAGCTTTACCAATACCTTTTGTTGCTCCTGTTATTAAGGCTACTCGGTTATTTAATTTCCAAGGTTCCATTTTTTTATTTTAAAGATAAAAAATTTGGTGTTAAAAAAAAACAATTAAGTTTGTGGAAAAAATTTGCTTATGAAAGTAGCAGTGGTAGGTGCTTCTGGTCTGGTAGGTAGGAAGATGCTCCAAGTGTTATATGAGAGAAATTTTCCACTTTCAGAAATATTTGTAGCAGCTTCTGAAAAGAGTATAGGAAAAAAGGTTTATTTTGGTAAAAAAGAGCTCGTTTTAAGAAGTATAGAAGATGTTTTAGAGGAGAAGCCTGATATTGCATTATTTTCTGCGGGTTCTGCGGTGTCCAGAGAGTATGCCCCAAAGTTTGCTCAAATGGGTACATTTGTCATAGATAATTCCTCTGCTTGGCGTATGGAGCCGAATATAAAACTTATTGTCCCAGAGATCAATGGAAATACTATTGAGCAGCAGGATAGAATAATAGCTAATCCTAATTGTTCAACTATACAAATGGTAATGGCTTTATATCCTTTGCATAAAGAGTTTGTTTTAAAGCGAATAGTGGTCTCTACGTATCAGTCAATTACAGGTACTGGACAAAAAGCTTTGGAACAGCTGCAATACGAAGAGCAGGGGAAAGTGCCTCCTCAGAGAGTATATCCGTATCAAATACACAGAAATGTATTACCTCATTGCGATATTTTTATGGAAAATGGTTATACAAAGGAGGAGATGAAATTGATTAACGAAACTCGTAAAATTCTTAATGCTCCATCGATTGAGATTAGTGCAACTGCTGTCAGGGTTCCTGTAATTGGAGGACATAGCGAAAGCGTATATGTGGAAATGCAGAAAGATTTTTCTTTGGAACAGGTAAGAGAATTACTTGGGAATATGCCTGGTGTTGTTATTATGGATGATCCTTCGCAGAATATTTATCCGATGCCTATTTTATCAGCTGATAGGGATGAGGTGTTTGTAGGAAGGCTTAGACGGGATTTGTTTAATCCTAAGGCATTGAGTATGTGGATTGTAGCTGATAATTTGCGTAAAGGGGCTGCAACTAACGCTGTTCAGATTGCTCAGATAATAGCAAAAAAATTTTTTAATTTATAGGGAGGCTTAAACAAATGATATAAAAGGGCTTAGAGTTTTTTTTTCAGATATGTGTTTTATTATAAACTCTAAGCCCTATTTTTGTATTACGATTCTTTATTTTTTAGGCATTATAAATTTATCGCCAGTTTTTTCTATAACACATTTATACCATTGTAGTCTATAACCAGGCCAGTAAGGTGTTGGAGGTATATTTCTATTGTATTTATTAACTTTTAGTTTCCATTTTGCATTCGGGTCTTTTTTCATAACATTTCCGTCTTTATATCTCATGAAAAGGTATGTATAGAATTGTTTCCAATTTCTAACGAGGCTTTCAGCTCTATCGCAAGAATAGTCTGTAATAAAATCGTCAGCTAAATCGGGATTTGTTTTGTAAATTTCTTTTGCGGCGTTATCAATATATGGGGTATATGCAATGCTATGATTTTCAATATTTTGCTGTTCTTGTTCAATTTCAGCGTGAATGCTATCGTATCTTGTATAAGCGAGGTTTGCTACTTGATTGAATATCCAGAAGGCAGAGTTGTCGTTCCAAGTAATCATATTTCCATAACCTTTTGAGTAATATTTAGGAGGATGATTTATGCCGCAATATATTGGAGTATAAACAGAATTAGCGGCATCATCAACACAGAACCAGAATAAACCTCCTATATGGTCTGGAAGCCATGAACGAGATTGTGCGACAAAAGAAAAACCTGTCTGTTGTGTTGCCACAGCCCTTTCATTAAAGAATATCACAGTGTCTTTACCCATAACTATTGGAGTATCTAATGGTCTCCATCTATATGGTAGGTGATGTAGAGCTCCTATGTCTTTACTCATATCAAAGTAGGTTCCTTCTAAATGGTCTCTCATTAGATTCATAACTTCGTGGACTGTAAGTTTATGGTCTGGCTTGATATATAAAGGCATACGATTACTGGCGAAGTGATTAGGATTTGGTTTTCCATTATAATAAAATTTATCATCGTACTTTATATTTCCTTTAACGTATTCAAAGTATTCTTTGTCTTTTGCAAACTCTTTATTTACGGCTTTAAAAAATGACCATACACGTATTTCACACCAACGAGCTCCTTCAAAATTTACTGGTGCATATACATCTGAAAAACTAAAATCTTTATCTTTGCCTTTATATATGCCAATTTTACGGGCAAAGGAGATGACATCCGGCGAGTTAAAAACAGTTGCATTGGGGTCATCCCAGCGATTTTTTTTCTGATATTCAAAAGTTGTAATTCTAGCTTGATTTGCATGAGCTGATATATAGCCATTAGGGATACGCACTGCTACCCATACAGCGCCTTTTTCATAATTACCTTTGCCGATAACTTCCATAATCCATGCTTCATTTTTATCACCGATAGAAAAGCTTTCTCCTTCGCTATAATAACCGTATTTATCCATTAGTTCTGCCATAATTCTAATAGCTTCGCGTGCTGTTTTTGCTCTTTGGAGTGTTATATATATTAAGCTTCCATAATCTAAAATTGCATTATCTTGCTCTTGTAGTTGTGGGAGCCCTCCATAAGTGGTTTCTCCTATAACTACTTGATATTCATTCATATTTCCGACAACTTGATATGTATGGGGCACTTGATCTATTTCACCGAGGTATTTCCCGGTATCCCATTCATATATTGGTAATTTTGTCTCGGTATGGTCAGCAGCCGGATAGAAATAAAGTTCACCATATAGCTGATGCGAATCTGCTGAATATGTGATTATTACAGATCCGTCTGCTGTTGCCCCTTTTGTAATTAAAAAATTTGTGCAGGCATTTGAAATGTAATAATTTAGAATAAAAACCGAGGCAATGAGGAAAATTTTTTTCATATAATTTATTTTTTTAGTTTTTGCCAGGGTAAAATTACGTAAATTTTTAAGAAAGTAAACAATTATTTTTGTACAGGAATTTAGTAAAAATAAAAATGGAATGGATATTGAAGTTTCACAGTGGAATAAATTTTGTTTTTTAAGGATTATATAGAAGTAAAAAATCAGGGCAGAGGCACTATTTGCCATAGCCCGACCCGAGTAAGCTGCCTGAGGCAGAGTGCAAGGGATAAAGTTAAATTTTTATTTAAAAATGAAAAGAATACTCCTACAAATAATAGCTATATTTTTTCTGACGATTATTTCCTGTAATCATCAGAAACCAGATATATCAAAAGTTAAAATTGTCTTTAATAGTAAATTGCAAGAAATTTATGCAGCAAGGAATTCCAAAGATATTGCTACTTTAAGCCGATATCTTAGAGACGATGATGAATATGTTCGTCAGCAAGCTGTTTTATCGATAGCCTCTTTGGGGATAAGTTCCAATTATCAACTTATAGAACCATTATTGACTGATGCAGTGCCTAAGGTTCGAATAGCAGCTGCTTATTCGCTCGGTGTTCTTGGAAATACAAAAGCCGAAGGTGCTCTTATAAAGGCTTATTCACATGAGCCTTATGATTATGTTAAAAAATGGATTTTAGAGGCTCTCGGAAACTGTGCCTCTGAATATGGAGTTAAGTTCCTCTGTTCACTTGATACTAAGGATAATAAAAATCTTGTAGAAGGACAAGCTTATGCATTCGTTAGGCTCGCGCAAAGAGATATACTTTCCAGAACTTGCGTCAATAGGGTTTTCCAGATTATAGAAAAATCAGAACCTAATTCGTCTTTGCGGCAGATTATTAGTTTCTTTTTCAGTAGCGCAAAAAGTTATGACTTCTCTCCATATGTAAATTCACTTATAAATATTTATCGCAGTTCTATTGATCCGGTAGTAAAAGCTAATCTGATAAAAGCTATTGGCCGAACTAAAAATCCCAAAGCATACGGAGTAATAGAGCAAGCTCTAAGCTCTAATCAAAGAGAAATAGTTGTTAGCGCAATAGAAGCAGCAGAAAATTATCCTTATTATAGATCTATAAATAAAATTTTAAAACTTTTGACATCAGATGATTATGCGATAGCCCTTTCTGCTGCTGATTTTATAGAAAAGCATGGTTCTGTTAAAGATGCTGACAAATATAGAGAAATTGCTAAAAATGTATCATATTGGGAGGTGGCTGTTAAATTATATGCAGCTTTACTTAAATATGGAAAAAATAAAGCTGATATTTTGAACACTATCACTAATGCTATCTCTGTTTCTAATAATGTATATGAAAAAGCTGCATTGATAGAAGCATTGGGATATTATCCCCCTGCATATGCTTATGTAAATAAAATTTTTAATTCTACTGACGAGCCAGTTATAAGAACTGCATGCGTTAAATCTTTATTAAAAATGCTTCATAATAAACATTTTAAGTATTATGCACAAGCTATAAAACAGAGAAATAATGATGACCTATATACTGAATTTTATTTATTTTTCAGAGATGCTATGAATACAAACGATAATGCCTTAATTTATTATTCTGCCGAAGCTTTTCTTTCTCCTGTGATGAAAAACTATATAACTGAAAATTATGAAAATGTCTATTTCTTAGATAATGCGCTTAAAACACTTGTATTTCCCAGAGATTTTAAAACATTTTTTAAACTTTGCCAAACTATAAAATACATTGAAAATAAAGATTGTCCTCCTTCGGTAGAAATTGTTAAATCCCAGACAGATTGGGAATTTGTAAAAAATATGTCCTCAGTTTATTACATTAAATTATATACAACAAAAGGTGAAATTGTGGTAAAATTAAATTCTTATAAAACTCCAATGAGTGTTGCAGCATTTATTAAAAGAGTTATGGACAAAGACTATAATAATCAGAAAATTGCTAAGGTAATTCCTAATATAGGTATCTTTATAGGCGGAAAAAGAGGCGATGGCTGGGAAACTGATAATTTTTCACTTATCAATGAATTATATCCAGTTCATTTTAAGAGTGGATATATGGCTATGAAAAGCTTGGGACAAGGCTATCAATCTTCTTTATGGTTTATAACTACTTATCCAGATATCGCCATAGATAACCGTTATACAATAATTGGAGAGGTTGTTAAAGGTATTGACATACTTGATAAACTAACTACAAATGATGAAATAATTAGCATGGAAATCCTTTCAAATTTTTGAGTATATCATTTCCAGCGAAAAGTTTCAATTAAATGTTTTATATCTTCTCCTATGAACGAAATATACGGATAGAGCGAATCATATCTTGGTCTTACATGGAAATATAATGATCCACGCACAAAGTTTTTTGTGCTATCCATAATATGGAATTGGAAGGGTGTAGCCGCGTTGCCTTCCAAAGTAAATAATGTAGCATATACATGCATACTGTCATTTGTATAATCCTTAGCTGTAATATTATCAGCTTTAACAGTATGTTTATAAACTAAGATATGCGAGTCATCTAAAAGTGTATCTAAATTATTGTTGATTTTGTGGTAGGTTAGATGAATTCTTGCCATAAATTTAGGGAAGTAGATGTTAATCCAAAATGGTTCTGTATTCACATCGTTATCTTTTTCAATTTTTGCATATATCGGATATTCAAAGGCGTATGGGAATGATGCAGAATCAAAAAGCTTATATCGGTGTTGTGGAAAGTCTATACGAATATAACCAAAAGGCTTGGGAGAAGTTTTTTGTTTATGAGAGCAGCTTACTAATATTGTTGTAATTATGGTTAATAAGAACATTCCTTTTTTCATTGATAGATATTTTTCCGATGGTTCCGATGGCAAAGAAAAATTATTTGTTTAATTTTGCAAAAACATAATAAAAACGCTGCTATGAAAAAAATATTTGCAATTGTTATAGTTTTTATACTGTTTTTTTCAGCTTGTAAGAAAAAAAATGAGATATGTACAGAATGTGATGGGCTCAATTCCAAGAAAATGGATATGTGGGTTGATGCACAATATGGACCTTGCGATAGCACAGATAGCCTTCGTCCTCATTGTCTTATGGTGCAATTTGAAACTTACTCAGATACAGCTTGGCAGCCTTTTAATCAAGATATTTGCGGATTTGATTTCACACCGGGAATTTGGTATCATTTAGAAGTAAAGAGAAAAAAAACAGGAGAAGTGAATGGTCAGCCGATATATAAGTATTGTCTTGTGCAAATTATAGAAACTAAGCAAAAGTTCCTCAAATGATAGATTTAGAGAAATTCCCTCAGAAGCAAGTTGAATTTATTCAATGTTTTCTTACTATTGGCGACGATTTTGTAGAATTTGATATATTAGTACAATTATTTCAAATTTTGGATGAAGAAAAACAAGAATTTGCTAATATTTTAGCCCAACTTACTGAAAAACGCTTCTTATTCCGAAAAGATACTTCTTTTAAGTTAAATCCATACATTATTGATGTTTTAAAAAAGACTTTTAAACCTACTGCTCAGAATTGCGATATTTTTATTTATAGTTTTCTGAATATTTTTCAGCCTCCGTATCAGAATGTGAGAGAGATTTACGAATTTTTATTTCTGAAATTTATTTCCAATCTAAGAGGCAAAAGCGTGAACTTAGGAATACTTTTTAATTACTATGCCAGATATTTACTTTACAAAAAAGATTATGATAATGCACTAAAATACAATGATTTAGCATTAGAGATTTTGACAGAAAAAGCTCCTTATCATTCTCAGCTTGCAATAATATACAATACAAAACCCCTAATTTTTCTTGAAGCTAAGCAGTATGATAAAGCTATACAATGGGCATTTGAAGCTGAAAAGCAGATAAATAGCATGCATTTTGAAAATCAAAAACATCTATTGACGACTTATAAAATAATTGCAGAAGCATATTATGCAAAGGGTGATTATAGCAAAACCCGAGAATTTGCTATGAAAGGTTTAAATACGGACAATAAGGATATTTTATCTCTAATTAGTCTTTATCAATTAATTTTGCTGTCATCTTTAAGTCTTAAAGATTATCAACAGGCGTATCAGGCAAATCTAAAAGCAATTGAATTATATAAACAATTGCCTGAAAGTTTGCAAGATAAAAAGATGCTTGAAGAATTAGAAAAGCAAAAAAAGACAATTGATAATATTGTTAAGTTGAGTGAACGTACTGGTGCATTTGCAAAAAAAATACGCCTGATGAAATTTTTAATTTTATTTATGGCAATAATAGCCTTGCTGTTGATAATTTATATATTTATTCGCTGAAATTTTTTTGTGCTTAACATTTATAATCGTTTCATTTTCAGCGTGTTTCGTTTTACTGTTGTGCTAATTCTCGCCATTGAGGAAAGGTAAAAAATTTTTTCTCTATAATAGGAAGTTTTGTTTATTTTGCTAAAAAAGCCATGAAAAAGTTCTTAGTTTTATTAGCAGTACTTGTATTTTATATTCCTCTTACTGCCCAACGCTTAGTTATTTTGCATACTAATGATATGCATTCCAAAATAACAGGCTATGGACCAGAGAGCCAATATACACCTCTAAGTTTGAATGACGATAAAACCTTGGGTGGCTTTGCTCGACTTGCCAGTGTAGTAAAAAAGGAAAGGTCACAAAATCCGAATTCATTTTTATTATTGGATGCCGGAGACTTTCTGATGGGTACCCTTTTCCATACTTTGGAGCCTAAAACAGGCTTCCAGCTAAATATGATGAAGCAACTTGGATATGATGCTATTACATTTGGAAATCATGAATTTGACTTTGGCACAGCTCCTTTGGCAGATGTAATAATCTCTGCAAAAAAAAGAGGTGGAGTGCCTCCAATAGTTGCGGCTAATTTGAAATTTTCTAAGTCAAATAAAGATGACAAACTTCAAAATTTATATGAAAATGGAGTTATTAAGCCATATATTATTATTAAGAAAAATGGACTAAAAATTGGTATATTCGGTTTATTGGGATATAATGCCATAGAGGATATAAAAAATGCTTCCCCACTTCAATTCTATGATCCTATTAAAACTGCAAAGAAATACACTAAAATTCTAAGAAAAAAGGAAAAAGTAGATATAATTATTTGCTTATCTCATTCAGGAATATATCCCAAAGATGACGGAAGTGGATACTACGGTGAAGATATTAAAATGGCAAAAAAAGTTAAAGATATTGATATCATTATTAGTGGACACACTCATGTGGAAACACCTCAGTATATTCAAGTTGGTAAAACTATTATAGTGCAGACAGGCTGCTATTTACATAATGTAGGAAGGCTGGAAATAGAGTATAAGAACGGGAAAGTAAATGTTTTAAATTTTCGTTTAATACCATTGAATGATAGCATTCTTGGAGATAAAAAAATAAATGACCAAATTACAAAGTATGAACATCTCATCGAAGAACGGATTTTAAGAAGATATGCTCTTAGTTATAAAGAGCCTATTGCAGAATTAGGTTTTGATATTCCCCTTTCTTCGCATAAAAAGCCATTTCCTACACCCTTAGGCAATCTTGTTGCAGATGCTGAAAAATATTACCTTGATAATTATGCAGATAGTACAGATATTTATATCACTGCCAGTGGAACTTTGCGCGAAAATCTATTTAAAGGTCAGATTACGCCTCCGGATGCTTTTAGAGTTCTTTCATTAGGCTTTGGTAAAAATGATTATGAAGGATACCCTATTGTTAAAGCTTATCTTACAGCTCATGAGATAAAACAAATTATGGAAATTGCTTATATATCAAATGATCCGGGCTCTGATAGCTATTTATATTTTTCCGGTGTTAAGGCTTATTATAATCCAAATAAGGGTTTTTTACATAAAATTGTAAAACTTGAAATTGGCGGCAAGCCTGTTGATTTTTCAAGAAAAAATAAAAAGTTATATTCGGTTGCTACTAATTATTACATTATGCAATTTGTTGGTAAAATAAAAAAGTTGAGTTATGGTTTAGTAAGAGTATATACAAAGAATAAACAGGGCGAGAAAATTTCAGATGTTAATAAAATGATTGTTGATTTTAATAAAAGAGAACCAGGCGTACAAGAAGGTAAAGAATGGTTCGGTTTAATAAAATACCTACAAACATTTAAAGATACTGATGGAGATGGAATATCCAATGTGCCAGATAGTTATAAAAAATTTGCCCCTTATCTTATACCGGTAAATAGTGAGAAATAAGGAAATAGAAATTAATTTTTTATTTTTACAAAAAAACAAAAGCAATGATTACTAAACAGTTAATAAACCCCCAAAGTATAGTAGTTGTAGGAGGTTCAAATGATATTCATAAACCCGGTGGTAAAGTATTAAAAAATCTGTTGGAGGGTAATTTTAAAGGTGATTTATATGTTCTTAATCCTAAGGCAGATGAGGTTCAAGGGGTAAAAAGTTATCGTAATATTGAAGATTTGCCCAATACTGATTTGGCGATAATAGCTATAGCTGCAAAATATACACCTCAAACAGTTGAATATTTAGCAGCTAATAAGAATACACGAGCATTTATAATACTTTCGGCAGGTTTTAGTGAGGAAAGCGAAGAAGGAAAGCGCTTAGAGGAGGAAATTGTAAATACGGTTAATAAGTACAAAGCTTCTTTGATAGGTCCTAATTGCATAGGATTTTTAAATACAAATTACAATGGAGTTTTTACTACTCCTATACCGAAGCTTGACCCCAAAGGCATAGATATGATTTCAGGTTCAGGGGCTACGGCAGTGTTTATAATGGAGGCAGCTTTGCCCAAGGGATTAACATTTAATAGTGTATGGTCAGTTGGGAATAGTGCACAAATAGGAGTAGAAGATGTTTTGGAATATTTAGATCAAAGTTTTGATCCAGAAAAAAGTTCAAGAGTAAAAATATTGTACTTGGAGCAGATAAAAAAGCCTCAAAAACTTTTGAAACATGCCAAAAGTCTTATAGAAAAGGGGTGTAAAATAGCAGCCATTAAGGCAGGTTATTCGGAAGCGGGTCAGCGTGCTGCATCGTCTCATACAGGAGCCTTAGCAAGTAGTGATATAGCTGTTGATGCTTTATTTAGAAAAGCTGGTATAGTAAGGTGTTATGGACGAGAGGAACTGGTAAATGTGGCTGCTGTATTTCAGCAAAAGGAACTTAAAGGTAAAAGAATTGCAGTCATTACTCATGCAGGTGGTCCTGGTGTTATGCTTACAGATGTACTTTCAAAAGGTGGTATGGAAGTTCCTCCGATTACTGGTGAAAAAGCACAGGAGCTAAAAACTAAACTTTTCCCCGGTTCCTCAGTAGCTAATCCCATAGACTTTTTAGCTACTGGAACAGCAGAGCAGCTCGGTACCATTATTGATTATTGTAATCTTTATTTTGACAATATTGATGGTATGGCTGTTATTTTTGGCACTCCGGGGTTATTTAGAATTTTTGACGTCTATGAAGTATTGCATGAAAAAATGCAAACATCCCCCAAACCAATATATCCGATATTGCCTTCTACAAAACAAGCCAAAGAAGAAATTGAGTTCTTTCAATCAAAAGGACATCAGAGTTTTAATGATGAAGTAATGTTTGGTTTAGCATTGACAAAAGTTTATAATACTCCTAAACCATTTGATACAGAAGTGCCGTATCCTGAAAATTTCTCTAAGGAAAAGATTAAGAGCATAGTAGAACAAGCAAATTCTGGTTATCTTACACCAGAATATGTAGGGAGCTTGCTTGATGCAGCAGGTATTGCGCGTGTAAAAGAAATATTAGTCAGAGATATTCAACAATTAGACGAGGCTGCTGATGATATAGGTTTTCCATGTGTAATGAAAGTTGTTGGACCCATTCATAAGTCTGATGTTGGAGGTGTGAGTATTGGCATTAAAAATATAGAGACTTTACGTAAAGAGTTTACCCGTATGATGAAAATTCCTGAGGCAAAAGGTGTACTTATACAACAGATGGTAAAAGGATTGGAGATTTTTATAGGCGCTAAATATGAAAAGAATTTTGGGCATATATTACTGGTGGGTATGGGAGGTATATTTGTAGAGGTGCTCAAAGATGTAATGCATGGGTTAGCTCCAATTGGCTATAAAGAGGCAATTTCTATGATTAAGTCATTGCGGAGTTATAAAATACTTGAAGGAGTTAGAGGTCAGCAAGGTATTGATATTGATAAACTTGCTGAGATAATTACACGAGTAAGCTTATTGGTATCGCAGTCGGATAGAATAAAAGAGATGGATATAAATCCACTTATAGGCTATGCAGATACAATTTTAGCAGTGGATGCTCGTATTAGAGTGGAGTAGAATTGGTAATGTCATAATTATTTGATAGGTACTTTGTGAAAATGTTTTGTAAAATGTAAAAAGATAAAAATATAACATAATGAAGTTAAAATCGCGTACACTAATTGGGACGGTTGCAGGAGATATTATTGGTTCTAAATATGAAGGTGGTAGGGTTAAAAGTATGGATTTTGAGCTTTTCCCGAAGGGTTCCCGTTTTACAGATGATACAATATTAACAATGGCAATAGCTAAGTCTATACTTGATGGAGAAGATTATGTTGTGAATATAAAAGATTTTGCTCGTAGATATCCACATAGAGGTTATGGTGGATATTTTAAGAGGTGGGTATATGGAGAAGATACGAAGCCATATAATAGTTATGGCAATGGAGCAGCTATGCGTGTAAGTCCAGTTGGGTTTGCATTCAATGATCTTGATACAGTGCTCCAAAGGGCAAAAGAGACGGCAGAGGTAACTCATAATCATCCGGAGGGAATAAAAGGAGCACAGGCAGTTGCTGCTGCAATATTTTTAGCACGAAATGGTAAGGATAAAAGCTATATTCGGGATTTTATAGAGCAAAATATAGGCTATGATTTGAGTTTTAGTCTTGATGAAATTCGCTCGGAGTATAAATTTTCTGCTACTGCACCCGATACAGTGCCTCAGGCTATTGTAGCTTTTTTAGAGAGTATGGATTTTGAGAATGCGATACGTCTTGCTATATCAATAGGGGGGGATACAGATACTATTGCAGCAATGACTGGCGGCATAGCTATTGCTTTTTATAAAGATATACCTTCTGCAATAGTTGAAAAGGTAGAAGCATTTTTGCCGGAGGAATTTATACAGATAATGAATCGGTTTGATGAGCGATTTGGGTATTGATATGCGGGCTTATGTGAGCGAGAGGGATTGGAGCGATATGAGGCGAAGGCAAAAACTTGCTGCGGTTTGGCGGCGGAGGCTGAGCGACGGAGCGAAGCCCCACGCACGCCAATGAGATGTAGTATTTTCACAGGTTAAGTAGTAATTTTTATGCTATTGATTAAATTTTATTTTAGAGTTTAATTACCGCAGCTGTTTTTTGCCGAGCCGAATACAAGCGGAAAGCCCGACCCGAGCGAAGCGAGGGGCTCGCCCTAAAAATTATTTTACCATAATCGCCTTATGTTGAAAAAATGAAAAAAGATATTATTTTTGTAAAAAGCTAAAAATATTTACTATGTCTGAGAAAGATCTTGAAAAAATAAAGCAAGAAAAGTTAAAAGCTTTAAAAAATACACTTTTAAAAATTGAGAAGGAATACGGCAAAGGCGCTGTAATGAAGCTTGGCGATAGTGTGAAAGAGAAGATACCTTCTATACCATCAGGCTCCATAGGTTTAGATATAGCATTAGGAGTAGGAGGTTATCCCAAAGGGCGAATAATAGAGATATTTGGTCCAGAATCATCGGGAAAGACTACACTTGCCATTCATGCAATAGCAGAGGCTCAAAAGCAAGGAGGTATAGCTGCCATAATAGATGCAGAGCATGCTTTTGATCGTTTTTATGCTGAAAATTTAGGTGTTGATGTGGATAATCTATTGATTTCTCAGCCTGATTATGGAGAACAGGCTTTGGAAATAGCTGATCAATTGATACGTTCCGGTGCTATTGATATTGTGGTTATTGATTCTGTTGCAGCATTGACACCAAAGGCAGAAATAGAAGGTGATATGGGAGATTCGAAAATGGGATTACAAGCTCGTTTAATGTCTCAGGCATTGAGAAAATTAACAGCTGTTATAAGTAGAACCGGTACTTGTATGATATTTATAAATCAGCTTCGTGAAAAAATAGGCGTAATGTTTGGCAATCCGGAGACAACTACCGGAGGTAATGCTTTGAAATTTTATGCCTCAGTGCGTTTAGATGTTCGAAAAATATCCTCAATAAAAGAAGGCGATAATGTGGTAGGAAATAGGGTAAGAGTAAAAGTTGTGAAAAATAAAGTGGCTCCACCTTTTAAAAAAGCTGAGTTTGATATTATCTATGGAAAAGGTATATCAAAGGAAGGAGAAGTATTAGATTGGGCAGTAGATTTGAATATCATAAAAAAGAGTGGAGCATGGTATAGCTATGGAGATACTAAATTAGCGCAAGGTCGCGAAAATGCTAAGCAAGTTCTTGCAGATAATCCTGAACTTTTTGAGGAATTAAGACAAAAAGTTTTTGAAAAACTATCTGAAAATCAATAATTAATGCCAGTAATTCTTGGTATAGAAACTTCCTGCGACGATACCTCTGCTGCAATAATAAAAGATGGATTGCTATTGTCTAATGTAATTGCTAATCAGCAAGTACATTTGGAATATAGCGGAGTAGTTCCTGAGTTAGCTTCTCGTGCCCATCAGCAGAATATAGTTCCAGTCGTTCACAAAGCATTTAAAGATGCTGGTCTTAGTGCTAAGGATATCGACGCAGTTGCATATACAGGAGGTCCAGGATTGATAGGTTCTTTATTTGTCGGGATGAGTTTTGCAAAAGGTTTTGCCATAGCGCGTAATATCCCAATAATAGCTGTTGATCATCTGCATGGTCATACCTTAGCAAATTTTATTAAAGAAAAGCCAGATGATCAGGTGCCTAATTTCCCTTTTTTGATTTTAATTGCTTCTGGTGGACATACACAAATTGCAATAGTCAGGGATTATTTTCAAATGGAGATTATAGGTAAAACTATTGATGATGCAGCTGGTGAGGCTTTTGATAAATGTGCTAAAATAATGGATTTGGGATATCCCGGAGGTCCTGTTATAGATAGATTGGCTCAGCAAGGTAATCCTAATAAATTTAAATTTCCTAAACCTAAAATTAAAGGTCTGGATTTTAGTTTTAGTGGTCTTAAAACTTCATTTTTGTATTTTTTAAGGGATAATTTAAAAAAGGATCCTGATTTTATAGAAAAAAATAAAAATGATTTAGCAGCTTCAATTCAGAAAACTATTATTGATATTTTGATAGAAAAAGTGAAAAAAGCAGTAGTTGAAACAGGCATTAAGGAAATTGCCATAGGTGGTGGAGTTGCGGCAAATTCAGAGTTAAGAGAAAAGATTCTCCGTTTAGCAGAGCAGATGAATTTAAAAGCTCATATTCCAAAAAGAAAGTTTACTACAGATAATGCTGCTATGATTGCAATTATTGGGTATTATAGATATTTACGTAAAGAATTCTCTCCTATTGATCATATTGCTTATGCCCGCAGTAAATCTTAGTTACAGCATTTTTTATCATAAGAAAGAGATAGAAAATTTTTGTTTTTTAAAAGAAAAATTTATTTTTGTAAGACAAACTTTACAAAATGTATAAAGCTTTTATAAGTTTTTTGCTTGCATTTATCATTATAGTTGGTTTTACTTATCCAGCTAATAACGATAAGCCTCCTGCCTATGTTCAATTATTGCATTCTGCAATGAAATATTTTTATAATGGCAATTTCGAATATGCCAATATTGAACTTGAAAATGCACTTAGCAGCGATAGCCTATTAGATGATTCACTACGAGAGTTTATACGTATGACAATGCAGATGATTCAAAGTCTTATGGAAAATAGGAAAAAAATTATTGAAGCATATCACGAAGGTAAAGATCCTAAATATATTCAGGGACTTTTAGACGCCTTGATTACCCAGTATCCAAAAAATTTTTCTATTGATAAGGATAGAGAAATTAACAAAATATTGAAAGATATTTCAGCAAAAGTGAAAAATTTAAAGAAGAGAAAAACAGCATATGCTAATATGAGCTATATAGAAGGCGGCGTATTGGACTACAATGATGGGAATATCAGAAAAATATATCAAGTACAATCTTTTTATCTTGATAAGACAGAGGTTTCAAATCAGCAATATTGTGATTTTTTAAATTCTGCTAATATTGACTTATCAGAAGCAAAACGTTATATAGTTTTGGATACAGACTATTGCAAAATAAAATATAATAATGGCAAGTATGAAGTTGATGCTCAATACGCCAATAAGCCTGTAATTGTAACTTGGTATGGAGCAGAAGCTTATGCTAAATGGGCAGAAAAAAGATTACCTACTTGGCAGGAATGGCTTTATGCTGCCAGAGGAGGTTCTAATCATCTTAATTTGTCAGAACAAGAAATTGCTGAAATAGGTGTATTTGGTAGCGCTTATCTTGCTGATGTTAAAAGTAAAAAACCTAATGATTTAGGTCTATATAATATTTACGGTAATGTAGCAGAGTGGACAGCTAATGGACCTGAGAATAAACCTAATTTTAAATATATCTGCGGTGGTTGGTATAGTGTAGATGTAGAAATGTTTAGGAACTTTATAATGTATTTGCCTATCAATGCTAAACGTTTTTATACTGGTTTTAGATGTGCTAAGGATTAAAATTTAATAGTGGAAAAAATTCATCTGTCTGTAAGTCAAAGAATATAGGCGTAAACTTTATGTTTCTGCCGTTTATACCTGTTTGATATTCTGGCAATGATACTTTTTCCATCAGGGGATAAACAAGGAGAATCTGCTCC
>CAZWVR010000030.1:0-424 GCA_964637235.1 uncultured Bacteroidales bacterium
ACATATCCGAAAAAGGGCATTAAGCCCTTTTTCGATTTCTTAAATCAATAATCTTTGCAAGAACAGATAAAGCTATCTCCTCAGGTTTCTCCACTTTTATTTCTATTCCTGCGGGCATATCTATTTTTGCAATTTTTTCCCTATCAAACCCAGCTTCAATTAACTGTTGTTTTATCATTGCACTTTTACGACTACTGGCAATAATACCAAAATACGCCCAATTCTTCTCAACTATATTTTTAGCAACTTCTAAATCTATCCCATGCGAATGCGAAACGCTCAATACATAACTGAATTTATCAATAGATATCTGCTTTATTATCTCCGCTATATTACCATGAATTTTCTCAACATTATCAGGTAGTTTACTTAAAACCTCCTTACGGCTATCTGATATAATTATTTTAAAATCAAATTGTTGAGC
>CAZWVR010000030.1:434-23921 GCA_964637235.1 uncultured Bacteroidales bacterium
CAAGTATAGCAAGAGCTTTACCGATATGACCCGCTCCAAAAATAATTAACTGCTCCTTTGGATAACACGGTTCATAAAAAATGCTAACAACCCCACCGCAAGCCATTTTTAAATCCTTACCTAAATTATATTTCTCTATAAATGGCAGATAAATTTTCTCAGACAATAGAATTTGTTTAGCCTTTTCTATCACATGAAATTCTAAATCGCCACCGCCTACTGTACCAGTCAATTTTTCTCGGCTTACTAATAATTTTGAGCCCGGCTTACGCGGAGTAGAACCCTTTGCCTCTACAACTGTACATATAACACAACTTTCCCGCTTATCTATAAGTCTTTTTATCTCGGAAAAAATATCCATCTCAGTAGTATTTGCTATTCAATAAAACAAGCCTATAACCTTATATTTTTCATTTTTATAATAGTTTCCAATGGATTTTGGGTTTTGAATATACCACTACCGGCAACCAAGACATCAGCGCCAGCTTCCAGAATATGACGAGCATTATGCATATTTACGCCTCCGTCAACTTCTATAAATACCTTATTATCAAGCTTATATATCATTTGCGTCAATTTATGTATTTTTGCTAAAATTGATGGTATAAACTTTTGACCCCCAAAGCCTGGGTTTACGCTCATTACTAATACTAAATCTATATAAGGCAAAATCTCCTCCAAAACACCAACTGGCGTATGCGGATTTATTGCCACACCCGCTTTCATACCATATTCTTTTATCTGCATTACTGTCCTATGCAAATGAATAACTGCCTCATAATGAACGGTCAAAATATCTGCACCAGCTTCGGCAAATTCTTTTATATAGCGTTGTGGTTCTATAATCATCAAATGAACATCCAAAGGTTTTTCTGCTATTTCCTTTATCTTACGTATTATTGGAAACCCAAAACTTATATTCGGCACAAAAACACCGTCCATTATATCTAAATGAAACCAATCTGCCTCACTTTTATTCATTTTTTTTATTTCCGCTTCAAGATTTAAAAAATTTGCTGATAAAAAAGATGGAGCTATTAAAATTTTTTCCATATTTGCATAAGTTTTAATTTAATATAAAATGAAAATTTTGATTGTCAGTGCTACATTTATAGAAGTGGCACCTTTATTTAATTTCCTAAAATTAGGGTATAAAGATAATAAAAAATTTTATTGTACCGACTTCTTCGGTAATCATATATGCATTCTAATAACAGGAGTCGGTATGGTAAATATGACATATTTTTTTTCTAACATAGACCTCAGTCAATACGATTTAATTATAAATGCAGGATTTGCAGGCTCATTTAACGAAAAACTTGAAATAGGTCAAATCGTAAACGTACATAAAGACAGATTTGCAGATATGGGGATAGCTACAAAAGAAGGCTTTTTAACTATATTTGATATGAATTTAGCTAACGGGGATGAATATCCCTTTGAAAATCAAGCAATTATAAATCATGGAAACAAATACAAAAACTTTTTCGCAGATATAAAATTAGTAGATGCTATTACTGTTAATACAGTAAGCAATACGCCTCATATAATTAAACTCTTTAAGTCTAAATATAATGCAGAGATTGAAACTATGGAAGGTGCAGCTTTTATGTTCGTTGCAAAAATGAAAAATGTGAACTTTTATCAAATAAGGAGCATATCAAACTATGTGCAGCCAACTGAACAAGCACAATGGAATAAATATAAAGCTCAAATTCAATTATATGAATATCTAAAAATGAAACTTATAGAACTCATAGTTAAAATAGCTAATTAAGAAAAATGCAACGGTTCGATACAAATTAAGGTCTATAAAATAAACTAAAAATAAAAAATATGAAAAAACATATTGCTATCTTTCTGATTATCTTTCCATTATATTTATTTTCGCAAAATAATGGTCATTACTCAATACACCAAATAGAATTAGCTAAATATGACAGCATAGGAGATCAAAATCCTGAATTCTGGCGTAAATACTTTGGTTTTAAGAAAATACATTTTCAGGAAAACAAAGGCTGTAAACTCAACCACATTGTCTTTGGATGGCACCCATATTGGTCAAATGGATTAGAAGATAATTATCAATGGTCATATCTAAGCGATTTAGCATATTTTGCTTATGAAGTAGATCCCTCAACAGGCGATGCTCTTTCTACACATAATTGGGAAAATACCGCAGTAGTTGATTCCGCATTAAGTAAAGGAGTTAGAGTTCATCTTACCGCAACCCTTTTTGGAAACCATGACCAATTTTTCGGAAATCAAAGTGCTGTACAAAATTTAATTAACAACTTAGTCTCAGAAGTTGCTGCACGCAACGCTAATGGAATAAATATTGACTTTGAAGGTATGGGCAGCGATAATAAAGACGATTTTACACAATTTATTGCAGATTTAAGAGCTGCTATGGATAATGTAGATACAAACTGGATTTTAAGTATATGTTTATATGCTGTTGACTGGAATCATGTTTTTGATATTCCTGCTCTGGTGCCAAATGTTGATTACTTTATTATTATGGGCTACGATTACTATTACGCTGGAAGTAGTGAAGCCGGACCAACAGGACAGCTTTACACTATGCATTCCTTTGATAGAAATCAATCCCGTACTGTAACATATTATAAACACGCTGGCGTTCCGGAAAATAAACTCGTATTAGGAGTGCCATACTATGGTTTTGATTGGCCTACACAAAGCTCATCTGTGCCCTCATCTACTACTGGAACCGGTACTTCAAAAACTATTAAAGTCGTCAAAGCTAACTATTCCAACCCGCATATTGAACCGAACTCTCTATCAGAATATTACGTATATTATGACAACAATAACAATACATGGAGACAATGTTGGGTGGACGACGAAACCACTATGAAATATAAATACAAAATGGTACTACAACAAGGCTTAGCAGGTATTGCAATATGGGCTTTGGGATATGACGACGGATACACACAAATGTGGGATCTTATCAGAGATTATTTCTCTCAATGCGCAATAACTCCTTGTAAAGATACTATTTGGGACCTCGGTGGACCTAACCATAATTATTATGCAAACGAAAACTTTGTATATACAATAAAACCAACTGGTGCTAAAAATTTATCTCTCTCATTTTCAGAATTTAATCTTGAAGCTGGATATGACTCCCTTTACATATATGACGGCACTTCTATAAATTCTCCTCTTATTGGAGGCTATTCAGGTACTAACTCCCCAGGAACTATAAATGCCTCAGGAAACGCTCTAACACTAAAATTTCATTCAGATGGTGCTACTCAAAACGCCGGATTTACAGCAGTATGGCAATGCACCCCCGATGACATAATCCCAACTACTTCAATAAATGCTCCTACCTGGGTATCTCACGACTTTGACGCTACATATAATGATAACGATAACATAGCTCTAAAATATCGATTTTATCAAGTTTTAGATTTCAATGGTTCACAATGGAGAGCTAATTCTTCTTATGGTTATTTATATGATGACTTCTCTTCTACAAATCTTAGTGCAGAATGGCATCAAATTACAGGAAACTGGTATATATCAAATGGATACCTCCGTCAAGATGATGAAACTTCCTCAAATACAAATATTTATATAAACCTCAGACAAGATACTTCGCATATTTATTTATATTCATGGAAAATGAGAATATCCGGCTCCGGTAGCAATCGTAGAGCTGGCTTCCATTTCTTTTGTCAAGACCCAACTCAAAGCGGTAGGCTAAACTCTTATATGGTTTACCTTCGGGTAGATAATAACAAAGCCCAAATTTATAAATACATAGACAACAATTATCACTTAATGGCAAATGAACCTTGCATTATTAACGCAAATACATGGTATAATTATAAACTGATATTCAACCCAAAAACTGGTGAAATTTATCTATTTCAAAACAATAATCTAATTGCTAAATGGATAGACCCTGACCCTTGGACAAGTGGCGGATATTTATCTTTAAGAACTGGCAATTGCATTGCCGACTACGACGATATTAGGGTTTATAAAATCAGAAATACATCAACAACAATAACTGTCGGCACTAATAAAGAACTCAGATACCAAAATCCAGATCCTTCACAACCTGCTGGACAAATTATTTCCTTAGTTGTTGATGATAATTTCAATTTTTCCGATACAGCCAGAAAATTCGTAAATGTAGATACAAGTGCTCCATCGCCTGTATCTTGTTTATCTAAAAAAGTTAATCTTGCTCTGGATACTACCGACAGCGTTATTCATGTTCACTGGTGTCCTGCAATAGACCCACAATCATATATTAGCCGTTATTGGTATGCAGTAGGCACATCGCCCCTTGATACAAATGTAATCCCATGGCAAGCAACGCAAGACACCTTTGCTGTTATATCAGATACAAATTTACAAGAAGGAGAAATCTACTATGTATCTGTGAAAGCTGAAAATATATGCGGACTAATTGGACCTGCTGTAAGTACTGATGGTACAGTGATATATTATCAACCTCATGCAAGTATCAATATCTCAGACACAACAGTTTGCCAATTTGAAACAATTACACTCCAAGCCGATACAAATCATATTACTAATTATTTATGGACTATTACAAACGGAGACACTTTGATAACATCAACTTCTCCACGTATAAATATAACATTCTATCAATCTGGCAATTACGATATTAAATTAAAAGTATGCAATCAGGTGGGCTGTGATTCTCTATTTATGCCGCAAATTATCACTGTTATTAAGCACCCAATAGCAAACTTTACTGCGAGTGATACAGTAGGAACAGCTCCTTTAACTGTCTCATTTTATAACAATTCTCAATATTCAACTAAATATCTATGGAGCTTCGGAGATGGATATATCTCAACAGACTTTGAACCTGCGCATAGTTATATCGCTCCCGGTATATATTCAGTATCTCTAATAGCTTCAAATGATATATGCGCAGATACAACCCTCAAAAACGAATATATCCATGTATTGACTCCTTCTTATGCCGAAAATTCTACAAACATTATTCTATATCCAAATCCATCAACAGAAAAATTAACTTTTAGCAATGAACTCTCTGGTTTCAGATACAAATTGATAAATTATAAAGGGAAAATTGTTCAAACAGGCATTATAAAACACAACAATATAAATATTGCCTCACTAAAACCAGGCATATATCTTTTGCAAATAATAACGGATAAAAACGCGTTGCTATACAAAGTGATAAAACAATAGTTAATTAAAATTTATGATGGGCTTATAAGAATTTATTACCAAAAACTTCGAAGTAAAAAAACGTAATAGAGGAAAGTTTTTTAAAATTAAATAGAGTATTTTACTTTTGCAGTTAAATTATTATCTTGATATTCAAGACATTAATTTCATTAAGGGGGCTGTCCAAAAAGACAGCTCCCTTTTAAGCAATCACAATAATTTAAAAGTATTACCAACCTAATACATAAGCAAATATTAAAGGTGCTACAATAGTCGCATCAGATTCAATAATAAATTTAGGAGTATCTACATCTAATTTCCCCCAAGTAATTTTCTCATTTGGCACAGCTCCGGAATAAGAACCATAACTAGTAGTAGAATCACTTATCTGACAGAAATAAGACCAAAATGGCACATCAATTTTCATATCCTGTATTAACATAGGTACAACACATATTGGAAAATCTCCTGCAATACCACCACCTATCTGAAAGAAACCTATACCGGTATTACTATTCTCTTGATACCATTTTGCTAAGAACATCATATATTCAATACCAGTTTTCATAACATTTATATCAATTTTATTTTCAAGAGCCAAAGCAGCAAATACATTACCTGTTGTAGAATCTTCCCATCCCGGAACAACAATAGGTAAATTCTTTTCAGCAGCAGCCAATAACCAAGAATCCTTAGGGTCTATTTGATAATATTTTTCTAACTTGCCACTAAGCAATACTTTATAAAAATACTCATGAGGGAAATATCTTTCTCCTTTTTCCGCAGCTTTCTGCCATTCTTCTATTAAAACAGCCTCTACTCTACGCATAGCTTCTTCTTCCGGAATGCAAGTATCTGTAACTCTATTATATTTATTATTGTACAATTCTTTTTCCTCTTGCGGAGTTAAATCGCGGTAATTGGGCACTCTTTTATAAAAATTATGAGCAACAAGATTAAATACATCCTCTTCAAGATTAGCCCCTGTAACGCTAAGAATATGCACCTTATCATTTCGTATCATCTCTGCAAGAGACTTACCAAGCTCAGCTGTACTCATCGCTCCTGCCATCGCTATCATCATTTTATTACCTTGTTCAATTTGCCTTTTATACTCAGCCGCAGCATCTACCAAAGTTGCAGCATTAAAATGTTTAAAATGCTCCTCAATAAATTTGCTTATTATGCCTTTACTTTCCATTTTTTATAATTTTTTGGTTCATACAGAAACAAAATTATCGTTCTAAAAAATAATTTCAAAAATTAGTTTACCAAATCCAAATAATTATTTTACAGATTTTTTCCTATTTGTTTTTGTCTATCCCCCGTATATACAAACAAGTGCCACCTTTAATATAATCAATTATAGGTTTTGCTTTATCCACAGGAAGTGCAGGACACCCCCAACTGCGTCCAAGCCGACCATAAAGACGAATAAATTTTTCACTAACATAATTTGCCCCATGAATAACAATATGCCGTTTCTGTGCATTATCATTCTTTCCTTTTTCTAATCCTATCAATTTCAATGAATAGCCATGTTTCCCTATATACGTATCCCCTGTACGAAATACTCCTAAACAGCTCTTTAAAGACCCTATTTCATTAGAAAAAGACGTAGCATAATTCTCTCCGGAATTTCTGCCATGTGCCACATATTCACGAAAAATAAGTTTCCCAGAACGCAAGTTAAGCACAAAAAAACGCTTTTGAGTAGAAGGTAAAGTATAATCAATAATCGTTAAAACATCAGAGGAAAAACCATAACGATAATACGCCGTCATTGCTTCACGAAATAATTGATAATCAATGTATTGCTTAAAATCTGAGTGTATCCATAAATTATATATACTATCATGTTCACTCATCGGTGAAGAAGCAAAGAGTGTAAGCAAGAATAATAATTTTGCCATCATTATTAAGAGTTTTTGCCCTTTAAATGCAAAATATATAAATCGGTGCAAATAATTAAAAAAATTCCGAACAAATTTATTCAAATAAATATTTACTAACAGATTTTTTTATAACTTTGCATGCAACCAAAAACTAAACACAATGGCTTTGGATTTTCAGATGATACAACAGGTTTATCAAAGAATGCCAGAACGCATCAAAAAGGCTCGTGAAATTCTTGGCAGACCAATGACAGCAGCCGAGAAAATTCTATATTCTCATCTATACGAGCCAGAGCATATTAAAAATTTTAAAAGAGGCGAGGACTATGTAAATTTTGCACCAGATAGAGTGGCAATGCAAGATGCTACCGCACAAATGGCTATCTTGCAATTTATGCTCTCAGGAAGGAAAAAAGTTGCTGTACCTACAAGTGTGCATACAGACCACTTAATTCAAGCTAGATATGGTATGCCTAAGGACTTAGAAGCAGCAATTGAAAGGAATAAAGAAGTTTATGATTTTCTGGAAACTGCCTCTAAAAAATATGGAATAGGCTATTGGAAACCGGGTGCAGGAATAATTCACCAAATAGTATTAGAAAACTATGCATTTCCAGGAGGAATGATGATAGGAACTGATTCACATACACCCAATGCCGGTGGTCTCGGTATGATTGCAATAGGAGTCGGTGGTGCAGACGCTGTGGATGTTATGGCTGGTATGCCATGGGAACTTAAATTCCCTAAGCTTATAGGTATCAAATTAACTGGTAAACTTAACGGCTGGACAGCCCCAAAAGATATCATATTAGAAGTGGCAAAAATACTCACAGTAAAAGGCGGTACAGGATATATTATTGAATATTTCGGCGAAGGTGCTCAGTCCCTTTCTGCTACCGGTAAAGCAACTATCTGTAATATGGGTGCAGAAGTAGGTGCCACAACTTCAATATTCCCATACGACGAAAATACAAAAAAATATCTATTAGAAACAGGACGTGAAGATGTT
Source organism: uncultured Bacteroidales bacterium (assembly GCA_964637235.1). GTDB lineage: Bacteria > Bacteroidota > Bacteroidia > Bacteroidales > S143-33 > CAZWVR01. Next base: position 8,547 of record CAZWVR010000030.1, read on the forward strand.
GCAAAACTCGCTGACCAAATAAAAGAACATCTTACAGCAGATAAAGAAGTGCTTGAAAATCCTGAAAAATATTTCGACAGAGTTATTGAAATAAACCTTTCAAAATTAGAACCTCATCTTAATGGACCATTTTCCCCAGATAGAGCATGGACTGTCTCGCAAATAAAAGATGCTGTAAAAGAAAATAAATATCCCGCAAAAATAGAAGCTGGCTTAATAGGCTCTTGTACAAACTCCTCATACGAAGACCTTACACGTGCAGCATCTATTGTTAAAGACGCATTAGCCAAAGGATTAAAACCCAAAGCAAAATTTTACATCTCTCCCGGTTCTGAACAAGTTAGATATACAGCAGAAAGAGATGGCATCCTTGACGTTTTCAAACAAATAGGTGCAGTAATATTAGCTAATGCATGCGGACCCTGTATCGGACAATGGTATAGAGAAGATGTTCAAGATCAGCACCCAAATTCAATAGTTACATCTTTTAATAGAAACTTTGCACGCAGAAATGACGGAAATCCAAATACATACGCATTTGTAGCATCACCGGAGATGGTAGTAGCATATACTTTTGCAGGTACTCTGGAATTCAATCCGCTTACAGATACACTTACTAACGAAAAAGGTGAACAAGTAAAACTCGCAGAACCACAAGGTATTGATCTTCCTCCTAATGGCTTTGAAGTTAAAGACAAAGGTTTTATCCCTCCAAAAGAAGGGTATGAAAACATCGAAATTATAATAAGACCAGATTCAGAAAGATTGCAGTTATTAAAACCATTCCCCGCTTGGGACGGTAATGATTTCTATGACTTAAAACTCTTAATTAAAGCAAAAGGAAAATGTACAACTGACCATATATCCCCAGCAGGACCATGGCTACGCTATCGTGGACATTTAGATAAAATATCTGACAATCTTCTCTTAGGCGCTGTAAATGCTTTCACTGGTAAAGCCGGAGAAACTAAAAATCAACTTACCGGAGAATATATGCCTACACCAAAAGTAGCACGAGCTTATAAAGAAGCAGGTATAAGTAGCATTATAATCGGCGATGATAACTACGGAGAAGGTTCCTCTCGCGAACATGCCGCTATGGAACCTCGTTATATGGGTGTAAAAGTAGTATTAGTTAAATCTTTTGCTCGTATCCATGAAACAAACCTTAAAAAACAAGGTGTTTTAGCCTTAACCTTTGAAAATCCTGATGATTACGACAAAATCCAAGAGGACGACACATTTGACGTACTCGGACTAAAAGAATTTGCTCCGGGCTCTAAATTCAAAATTATCATTCATCATAAAGATGGAACGTCTGAGGAAATCACTGCAAACCATTCTTATAGTAAAATACAAATTGAGTGGTTTAAAGCTGGAAGCGCCCTTAATTTAATACGTAAACAATTACTCGGTAATTGATTTATTATAATTGGGGTTGCCCAAAACTATTACAGGGCAATCCCAATAATTTTTTTAATAATTTTAAAATCCCCGTGCAGTAGTTTAGCCATTAAATATTTAAGCCAGTATTCCAAAATATTCGACAATGGACAAAAAAGAACTTTATAAATATGTAATCGACTATTTTCAAAAATCTATGCCAATAGCAGAAACTGAATTAAAATATGAAAATCCTTACCAGCTCATTGTGGCTGTATTACTATCTGCCCAATGTACAGATGTACGAGTTAATAAAATAACTCCGGAATTTTTTCGCAAATTTCCAAATCCTGAATCTCTTAAAGAAGCTACAACCGAAGAGGTATATGAACTAATAAAATCTTGCTCCTATCCAAATAATAAAGCCAAGCATCTGATAGGTATGGCACGTATCCTGGTTGAAAAATTCGGAGGAAAAGTCCCCGAAGATGTCAACGAGCTACAAAAACTGCCCGGAATAGGTAGGAAATCAGCAAATGTTATTGCCTCTATAATATACAATAAACCTACAATAGCCGTAGATACACACGTTTTCAGAGTAGCCAATAGAATAGGTTTAGTTTCTAATGCTAAAACACCACTTGCTGTTGAAAAACAACTTACAGAAAATATACCCGCAGAATTAAGACCTATTGCTCATCATTGGCTTATTTTGCACGGTAGATATACCTGCACTGCAAAAAAACCTAAATGCAATAAATGTGGACTAAAAGAAGTTTGTAAATTTTTTAATGAAAATAAAACTCCACAAAAGTGAAAGCAAAGTTAAACTTTCCTTTTATCTTTCGCTCCTTAGGCATTGTGCTTGTTATAGAAGCCGCTTTTATGCTTTTTTCAGTGGCTTTAAGCTTCTATTATCACGAGCAGCATGAATATCAAATTTTTATAGCATTTTTAATAACAGCTTTTACTGGAATTTTTTTGATTTTATTCAATAAACCTCCTAAAAATCAATTTTATAGACAAAAAGAAAGCTTTCTATTAGTAACTCTTTCGTGGATAACTATATCTGTTTTTGGAACACTCCCCTATATTCTTACAGGAGAAATTTCATCCTTTACAGATGCTCTTTTTGAGTCTGTATCAGGTTTTACAACTACTGGTTCCTCTATAATGACAGATATAGAAGCTCATTCACATGGAATACTATTTTGGCGTAGTACAACGCACTGGATAGGCGGTATGGGAATAATTGTGCTATTCATAGCCATATTTCCTCGTTTTAAACATTCAAGAATATACCTATTCAACGCAGAGGCATCTGTGGTAGTAGAAGAAAAAACATTCCCATCATTTTTTAGCATAGCACGCCGATTATGGCTTATATACATATTCTTAACTTTCGCTGAAACCGTTCTATTGAAATTAGAGGGTATGACTTGGTTTGATAGTATCTGCCATTCATTTGCAACGATTGCTACCGGGGGATTTTCAACAAAAAACGCAAGTCTGGCAGCTTTCTCTCCAATAATTCAATACACCGTTGCAATATTTATGGTCCTATCAGCAACAAATTTTAACATATATCTCCTTGTCTTAAAAAAACAATTCAAAAAAATCATAAAAAACGATGAATTTAAATTTTATTATTCAATCATATTTAGCTTGATCCTAATAGCCACAATAACTCTTTATTTTAAGCAACATTATACATTAGAACACGCTTTCAGAAGTGCTTTTTTTAATATATCATCCCTTCTGACAGCCACAGGATTTGCCACAGAAGACTATCTACACTGGCATACAGTGGCACTTTTTATGATTTACTTTGCTATGATAATAGGTGCCAGCTCTGGTTCAACAGGCGGCGGTGTAAAAGTCATTAGATATGTAATATTTTTCAGAAAAATAAAAGCCACTATCAAAGAAATATTACATCAAAATATAATCTCAGTTGTAAAATATAACGGACAAAGAGTAGAAGATGCAACAGTACAAAGAGTATTAGTCTTTATCATTTTATACTTTTTTATAGTGTTAATGGGTACTTTATTGATTACTATTACAGGCGTTGATGTATATACAGCCCTGGGCTCCGCATTAACAGCTATGGGTGGTATGGGACCTGGCTTCGGGTTAACTGGTCCTGTGGGAAATTTCTCTATGCTCCCAATTTTTGCAAAATATGTATTAGTAGCTCTTATGTTGCTCGGAAGATTAGAAATTTTCACTATATTAGTACTATTCTCTCGCGATTATTGGCAAGATTAAAACTAAAAGCTTATTTATTCAATGACTTTATAGCCAACATCATCTTCCTATAAAATCAACTTTGTATAAAATTTTGTAGCCAAAAATTAATTATGGCAAAATGAAAGAATTTTATTTTTTTTGAAAAAAATTGCAAAATGAAAAAATTAGTTCCATCGTTGTTTTTTATAGTTTTTTTCATAATATACAGCTGCAATATTCAAAAAAAATATCCGCCACTTAATACCAGAACAGACACAACTGCAAAGCGAGGAGATATACGAATAATGTTCTATAACTGTGAAAATTTCTTTGATATATACAACGATAGCGTAAAACTTGACGATGAATTTACCCCAGAAGGCAAAAAACATTGGACATTCCGACGCTTTTTAGAAAAAGTAAGCCATATCAGCAAAGTTATTGTAGCCATAGGTGGCTGGCAACCCCCTGAAATCATTGGCTTATGCGAAATAGAAAATAGATATGTATTAAACTATTTGACGCAGAAAGGTCCTCTGAAAAAAATCGGCTACAAAATTATTCATTATGAATCGCCAGATAGAAGAGGAATAGATGTAGGCTTTCTATATCTCCCAAATAAATTCCACCCTATAATGTCTAAAAAAATACCTGTGAACTTTCCACCAAATATGGGCAAAAAAACCCGTGATATTTTATACGTTAAAGGTACTATTAACAATGGTGATACTTTGCATATATTCGTAAATCATTGGCCCTCGCGATGGGGCGGTATGCTCGAAACTGAACCTAAAAGAATGTTTGTTGCAGCTTTACTAAGAAAAAATGTAGATTCTATATTCCAAACAAATCCAAAAGCTAAAATAATTATCATCGGAGATTTGAACGATTACCCTACAAATCGTAGCTTATTGGAATCATTAAAAGCAAAAGGTGATTTTAAAAATATAAAAACAAACGAATTATATAACCTTTCTTATTATTTGCAAGAAGTAAAAGGTAAATTTTCCCATAAACATCAAGGAGAAGCTGGAATTTTAGACCAAATTATTGTTTCCGGTGCCCTATTAGATACCAATAATTCTGTATATACTACAAAAGACGACGCCCACGTCTTTGATGCTCCATTCCTACGCGAAGAAGACGCTAATTATGCCGGATATAAACCTTTTAGAACTTATATAGGATATAAATATCACGGTGGTTTTAGCGACCATTTCCCAGTTTATTTAGACCTTTTCATAAAAAAAAGAAAATAAACGGCATTTTCTTTGCTAAATTGAAAAAACAAGGAAAAACAATATATTTGCAAACAATTTATTACTTTTTGTAAGCTTTATCGTAGATGAGTAAACTTTCGCAAATACTTATAAAAAATTTAGAACTAAAAGAAAAAGAAGTCGGCATATTTCTTTTGCTATTCTTTCATAGTTTCTTTATTGGCTGGTTCATAGCTTTTTATTTCGTATCGGCAAACTCTGTTTTTATAGTGCATTATGGCAGTGAACAGCTTCCTTATGCATATATTATAGCCGGAATCGCAGGATATTTACTCAGCTCTTTATATTCTTTTCTACAAAAAAGATTAAGCACTTTCTGGCTATTTTTCAGTGCCCTATTCTTTATGCTTATAATAAGCACTGCTGGTAGATTAGGATTGGGACATATTAATGAAAAAATATTAAGCATTTTCGTATTTATATGGGCTTGGCCTTTTATATCATTATCTGCAATAGAACTTGGAGGTCTTTCTCTCCGATTCCTAAATTTAATACAAGTAAAACGTTTATACGGACTTTTTAATATGGGCGGTGTACTCGCCGCAATACTTTCCTACTTCGCTGTTCCCGCTATAAAGCCATACCTTACTCATATTTATGACCTCTTATACATAGGTATAGCCGGCCTGATAATCAGCATCTTTATACTTCTGATTCTGTATAAAAAATACGGAAAAGAAGAACAACAAATCAATCTTTCTATATTCAAAAATGAGGGGAAAAAACCAAAAACATCATTCCGAGAGCTCATAAAAGAAAAATATTTCCGTTGGATTTTTATCTCTGCAACTCTCTCAATGACAATGATTTACCTTACTGACTTTGGCTTCCTTTCAAGTGTAAAGGTTGAAATACCTCCACAATACGTCCCACATTATCTCGGCTTTGTATTTGGCGCACTAAAAATCGGCGAACTTATAATTTCATATTATTCCAGAAGGTTATTGAGTAATTACGGCGTCCGCATAGGATTAACAATATTACCAATAGTTTCTGCCTCTCTGATTTTTATCGCCTCCTTAGTAGGAATCACATTCGGTGCCGGAATACTCCTTCTGATAATTATGACATTGTTAAAATCTTTGGAACGTATTCTCCGCCGAGGTTTAGACGACCCTGCATTTAATATCTTATATCAGCCTTTGCCAGAAGAAAAAAAATTAGCAGTCCAAACTCGCGTCGGGGTAGTTATGCAGCTTTCAATAGCTTTTGCCGGAATATTACTATGGCTCATAAATAGAGCTTTATCAAAACCACAAGGCTTCCTTCTGCAATATTATCCTCTCTTTTTCCTACCTATCCTTTTATTTTGGGTATTTGTTGCTAAAAAACTATATCTCTCTTATAAAGAAAAAATCCGCCAAATACTCGCTGACATCAGTAAAGATAAAAGACGAGGTACTGATTTCTATCAATATGGAACTGAAATTCTACGAAAACGCCTTAAAGATCAAAATAAACAAATTGCTCTATTCGCCGCTACTATCCTTAGCGAAATGAACCCTAAAGCTCTTGACGCATATGCCACTCATCTACTTAAAACTGCCCAAAGCCCTATACTCATAAAAACTGTACTGAAAAATTTAGACCCAACTTGGAGACGTAGATTGGCAAAAGTTATTGACGAAGTCAGACAAAAAAAATTAACGCCTGACGTAGAACGATTAACTTATTACGCACAAAAAAATCTTGACTATTCAAAAGTGAAACCTTTCTCACCACAAGAAATACAAACTCTCCTAAATAGCCCAAAAGTCGACGATAGACTTCTACTGATTAAAGCTATTCATAAAAGACTTATCAAAGCTGAAAAACAAATCATCTTAAAACTACTCGACGATGAAAATAAAATCGTAAAAATCGGCGCTATAAATATAGCTCATCTACTCCCTGACGAGGATATCATTAACAAAATGACCGAACTGCTGCAAAATAAAGAATATAGACATATAGTCGCAAATGCCTTACTTGACTTCGGTGGCAAAATATTACCTTATCTGAAAAAATTCTTCAATGAAGAAAACCCAAACATAGACCTTATCCTAAAAATTATTGAAATATACGCTAAAATCGGAACTAAGGACGCACAAGAAGAACTTATCAATAAAATTGAATATCCCCATAGAACCGTCCAAATTGCTGTATTATTTGCTCTGTTTTTCTGTAAATTCCAAGCAGACGAAAGACATATAAATATCATTAAACGAAAAATGGAAGAAATTATTGAAAATATTCTATGGATATATGCCACTTCTTTGGATATTGAAGATAAACATAACACTTTAAAACTATACCTCGCTCTTGATCTCGAAAAAGAACTCAACTTTGAACTCCTTTTTATCTTGTTGAGCTTTCTATATGAACCCAGAATTATTACCCTAATACAAAAAAATATCATAGGTAAAGATACTATCTTTGCAATTGAAATTATGGATAACTTCTTTGACCAAGATATAAAACGACTTATTACTCCCCTATTTGACGATATTACCCCTCAACAAAAAATAAAAAGACTGCAACATCTATTCCCTCAAAAACAAATGACTTTGACTGAAAGACTTAAAGATATTATAATGAGGGATTTTAATAAAATAGACCCGTGGACAATCGCAAAAGCCGTCGAATTATTAGGTAAACTATATAGAAAAGAACACGCCCAAAAAAGAAAACGCCTAAACCTCTTAGATTATTCCGATATAAAAATCTGGACAAAAGAAAAACTAATTAAAACATTAGAAAAAATTAAAAAAAGCGATATGCCAGATGAAATCTTTTTGGCGCTATTTCATACCGAAGAAATCGTATATACAACTGCTGCTAAAATCCTTTTCAACGAAAATCCTATAAAATGCTTCGACTTCTTAGCAAATATGTCCGAAAAAAAACAAAAATTGATGACTAAACTCGCAAATAACGAACCTCTTATCGACGATATTATTAGACTGCTGAAACGATATTCACTATTCTTTAACGTCCCTGAAAATATCTTAACAAACTTCGCAAAAAAAGTTAACTTTACTAAACTTGCAAAAGATCAGTATATAAATATATTCCAAAAAAACGGAAAAGAAAATGTAATTATGATAATAAAAGGTACAATAGCTTTTATTACAGAAAATAGCGAAAAAATTTTTACAAAAAACGACATTATTATCCGTGGTATCAATATCGATGAATTCGCAAATAAACTCTATGCTAAAAAAGAATCTATTTTACTTACAATCAATAGAATTGACTTTTTTGATGCTTTAATCGCAGATAAAGACCTTATACGACATATACTACAAATACCAAGCGATAATTTCGGCTTCTAATTTCTACAATAATCCAATTGAAAATATTCCCTACTGTAAAATAATTTTTTACTTTTGCCTAAAAATTTTATATGTCATATTTACAAGAACTCAATCCCCAACAACTACAAGCTGTTAAATATATCGACGGACCTTCTCTTATAATCGCCGGTGCCGGCTCCGGTAAAACAAGAGTATTAACCTATAAAATCATATATCTAATAGAAAATGGATACAAGCCCGAAAATATCCTCGCACTCACATTCACAAATAAAGCCGCCGATGAAATGAAACAACGTATCGCCAAACTAATACCTTTATACTATGTCAAAAAAATCTGGATGGGTACATTCCACTCCGTATTCGCAAAAATATTACGTATAGAAGCCCAAATCCTCGGATATTCCCATAACTTCACAATATTCGATACAGAAGATTCTAAAAAAGAAATTGACGATATTATTAAACACCTAAACTTACCTACCGAAAATTATAAAGCTGATAAAATATTCTCCAGAATATCAAACCTAAAAAATAACCTATATACACCAGAAACTTATATAAATACACCGGAATTAACCCAATACGACAAAATTCACGGTATCCCTGACTTCCATAGAATCTTTACAATATACCAAAGCAGACTTAAAAAATACGACGCTATGGATTTTGACGACCTATTGTTAAATACAAATATCCTTTTTAGAGACTATCCCGATATTTTGCGAAAATACCAAGATATTTTTAAATTCATATTAGTGGATGAATATCAAGATACTAATTATGCTCAATATGTAATTATCAAAAAATTAGCTTCACGTGATAAAAAAATATCAGTAGTGGGCGACGACTCCCAAAGCATATATAGTTTTAGAGGAGCAAGAATTGAAAATATTCTCCACTTCCATAAAGATTTTCCTCAGCTTAAAATATTTAAATTAGAAAGAAATTACCGTTCAACAAAAAATATTGTAAATGCAGCTAATAGCCTTATCGAAAAAAATACAAAAAAAATCCCAAAAACTATATATACACAAAACTCACAAGGAGAAAAAATATACGTAGTAGAAGTCCCAAAAGATATTGACGAAAGCTATTTTGTAGCAAAAAAAATAAAACAATTGACACAAACTCAAAATTATTCATATGGGGATTTCGCAATAATGTACAGAACAAACGCCCAATCTCGCCTATTTGAAAAAGCTTTTAGGCAAAATAATATTCCATACAAAATTTTCGGCTCTATTTCCTTCTACCAGCGTAAAGAAATAAAAGATATTTTAGCATATTTAAGAATGGCTATTAACCCATATGATAATCAAGCATTTAAAAGAATTATAAATGTTCCCAAACGAGGCATAGGCAAAACTACCATTGATAAACTCACAAAAATAGCTATGCAAAATAACGCCTCCCTGTGGGAAGTCCTAACAAAAATTGATAAATATACATCCCTATTCCAAGCAAATACCCTCAAAAAACTCAATGACTTCCGAGAAATGATAGAACTATTCAGAGAAGAAGCTCCTAAAATGAACGCCTATCAATTCGTAGATTTTGTCCAAAATAAATCAGGATTAAAAACATATTACGAACAAGAAAAATTCGAAAACCCTGAAAGATTAGAAAATTTACAAGAATTCCTCAACGACGTAAGCCAATTCATACAAGAAAATAATAATGCTAAAATAGACGAATTCATACAAACAATAGCGTTAAGAACCTCCGAAGACAAAGAAAATCCATCAGATACCAAATTTGTAAGTATTATGACAATCCACGCTGCAAAAGGCTTAGAATTCAAAACTGTCTTTATTGTCGGAGTAGAAGAAGGTTTTATCCCTCTGATGAGTGCCCTATTCTCATCTGCTGATATAGAAGAAGAACGAAGACTATTCTACGTTGCAATAACTCGCGCCAAAGAAAAATTATACATATTATACACTCGCGAAAGAATGAAATGGGGAAAAATACAAAAATCTACTCCAAGCCGTTTCCTCGACGAAATTGATAAAAAATACTTAACTGAAATATCTCCTTACGATCCTTTCGATTTTGAAAATAACTATATAAATGATAATTTTGTTCCGAAAACTAACATAAATCCACCAGAAAAAAATAAATTTATAAAAATACAAAATAAAGAAACTAATACCTCCGAACAAAAATATTCAGAAAATAAAGAATACGGTATTTCGGTAGGTATGAAAGTTAAACATAAAAAATTCGGTATCGGTACTGTTATAGCATTGGAAGATACCGGTGCTAATGCAAAAGCAGAAGTAGATTTTATACATTTCGGAAAGAAAAAACTTTTGCTAAAATTCGCAAAATTAACACAAATAAAATAACTAAAATCCTAAGCTATGCAAGAAAATTTACTTGAATATAATACACAAAGAACTAAAATTGTCCTCTCTCAATACGGCAGAAATATCCAAAAATTAGTTGAATATGCTATGCAAATAAAAGATAGAGAAAAACGAAATAAAGCTGCACGAGAAATCATTGAAGCTATGGCAATTATAAACCCAGAAATAAAAAAAATGGATAATTACGAAAAAATTCTATGGGACCATTTAGCCATAATCTCAGACTACAAATTGGACGTAGATTACCCTTATCCAATTATAAAAAAAGAAAAAATAACAGATAAACCCGAGCCAGTCCCTTATGAACGACCTGAAATAAAATATAAAAACTACGGCCGTATCGTAGAAAAATTAATTGAAAAAGTTATAAACACAAATGACAAAACTATTAAAGAAGAACTTATTAAACTCATTGCAATTACTATGAAAAAAATACATATAGAATGGTTTAAAGAAGTTGTTCAAGATGAAGTGATTTTCAATCAATTATACGAAATGTCGCACGGTAAACTCAAAGTACCAGAAGGTTTTACTCTGCCTCATACAAATGAATTAAAAAACCTTATGAGAAATAATCCTCAAACCGGTGGACAATATAAGAAAAAGAAACGATAAAGTTTTGTGCTAATAAAGCGTTTACATATTTTAATTCTAAAAAATTATTTGCTATTTTTTTTAGTCGCATTTACAGTTGCCGTCTTTGTCTTTTTAATGCAGTTTATATGGATGTATATATCCGACTTAGTCGGTAAAGGCCTCGATCTGAAAATTTTCGGTCAATTATTTTTTTACGCTTCTATTAGTATGGTGCCTCTGGCATTACCCGTATCAGTCCTACTATCCTCTATTATGACTTTCGGTAATTTTGGTGAGCATTTTGAGCTCACGGCTATGAAAGCTGCTGGTATATCCCTTTATAGAATTATAAAACCAGTGATGATTTTAAGCCTTATATTTACAATATTAGCCTTTGTTTTTGCAAATAATATAGTTCCTTATGCTAACCTACGCCTATATAGTTTAATTTTTGATATAAGACAAAAACATCCAGCACTTAATATTCAGGAAGGTATTTTTAATTACGATATAGACGGATATGTCATTAAAGTGGATAAAAAAAATTATAATACCGGTATGATGTATGGCTTCCTTATATACGACCACGTTAATTATTTCGGAAATAGATTCGTTTTAACCGCTGATTCCGGTAGAATATATATATCCTCAGATATGAATTATCTTGTCTTAGAACTTTTTAGTGGTTGTTCCTATGAGGAATTAGATGAAAAAACTCAAATACCTCAGGAAAGAAAATATCCATATCATCAAGATTTTTTTGATTTTCAACGTGTTATAATCCCATTAGAAGGATTCCATCTTAGAAAAACAGATATAAGCTTTTTCAGACATAATTATAAAATGCTCAAAGTTAGTGCTTTAAAAATTAAAATAGACTCTTTAAAAGAACTGTATAATAAAAAATTAAACTTCTATGCACGTATATTGCTACTTAACGATATATTAAAAAATCAAAGAAAATTGCGCTCTTATACCGACAGTGTCAATCTTTTAGATAAATTAAAAATATTAAACAATATACCCCCAGATAGCTTAAAAATTATCTATAATTTAGATAGCGCTTTTAATGCACAAAATCTACATAATAGAAAAGAAATATTACATGCTGCTACCTCTTTTGCAAATACAGTCCTAACAAAACTAAATATATATTCTCAAGAAGCCAAAGCCCGAAAAAGTTGGCTTGCAACACATCAAATAACTTATCACGAACGTTTTGTATATGCCTTAGCTTGCTTGATATTCTTTTTCATAGGAGCGCCTCTGGGCTCAATTATTAGACGTTCCGGCTTCGGTATAGCTACAATCGTATCTACACTCTTATTTCTGATGTTTTACAGTATCTTAATGGTAGGTGAAAGATTAGTAAAAGATGGAAATATACCTGCATATATCGGTATATGGCTTGCCCCCGCTATATTTATACCATTGGAAATCTTTATCTTTTACAAAGCTTACACAGACTCAGTGCTCATCAATTACGATATTTATATCGATCGCCTGAAAAAATTTATTGAAAAAATAACTCCTAAATATTTCAAAAGACAAAGAATACGAAAAGCAAGAGAAAAAATACGAAAAAAAAGAATATCTTTACGCCGTAAAAATAAGAAAAATGAAAACAAAACTTAATACAATACCCGAAGCTATAGAGGCTATACGAAAAGGTGAAATTATAATCGTAGTAGACGACGAAGATAGAGAAAACGAAGGCGACTTCATTACAGCAGCTGAACTAATTACGCCAGAAAAGGTCAATTTTATGGCTAAATATGGACGTGGACTTATTTGCGTTGCACTCCCAGAAGAAAGATGCGAAGAACTCGATTTACAGCTTATGGTAGGGAAAAATACAGCTATGCACGGAACAGCATTTACTGTCTCAGTAGATCTACTCGGACACGGCACAACAACAGGTATCTCTGCATTTGATAGAGCCAAAACTATTAAAGCTCTTGTAGATCCCACTACAAAACCAGAAGATTTAGCCCGCCCCGGACACGTCTTCCCTCTAAAAGCAAACTCGCAAGGTGTTATCCGACGGGCTGGTCATACAGAAGCCGCAGTAGATCTTACTAAACTCGCAGGACTTACTCCCGGCGGTGCACTCGTAGAAATTATGAACGACGACGGATCTATGGCGCGCCTCCCTGACCTCCTAAAAGTCGCTGAAAAATTTAACCTAAAAATAATTACTATTAAAGACCTTATTGCTTACAGATTGCAATTCGATAGCCTCATTGAAATCGGAGAACGTGTCAGAATGCCCACTAAATACGGAGATTTTGACCTTATCCCTTTCCGCGAAAAAAAAACTGGTATAGAACACTTAGCTCTCATAAAAGGTGAATGGAAACCTGACGAACCTATACTCGTTAGAGTTCATTCCTCCTGCGTCACCGGTGATATCCTCGGCTCCCTAAGATGTGATTGCGGCGAACAACTACACACTGCTATGACTATGATTGAAAAAGAAGGTAAAGGTGTATTGGTATATATGATGCAAGAAGGTAGAGGTATCGGATTATTTAACAAAATAAAAGCATATAAATTACAAGAACAAGGTTTAGACACAGTAGAAGCTAACTTAAAACTCGGTTTCCGCGACGATGAACGTGATTACGGAGTGGGTGCTCAAATTCTGCGTAGTCTCGGTGTCAAAAAAATGAGACTAATGACTAATAACCCCGTAAAAAAAATCGCACTCCAAGGCTATGGACTGGAAATTGTAGAAATTGTCCCCATTGAAGTCCCTCCAAATCCTTATAATGAATTCTATATGAAAACAAAAAAAGAAAAAATGGGACATATACTAAAAAAATATGAATACAAAGCCGAAACAAGCTACTTCTGTGCAAGTAAATATCCTAAATATCCCCATAAGCATTAAACTTATTTATGAAAATAGCTATTCTGAACAAATATTCAGACATTGGAGGCGCTGCTATTGCCTCTAAACGCCTTTATTATGCACTGAAAAAACAAAATATTGATACTAAATTTATTGTCCAAGCTGGTAAACACGCCGACATCATACTTGCTAACTCCTTTTTTAGACAAAAAAAAGATTATTTTCTTTATGCTATATCACGAGCTTTACTAATGCCTAAACTCAAAGACAAAAAAAATGTATTCTACTTTGACGACGCCCGATTCGGATACGATATTACAAAACTTAAACATCTTAAACAGGCTGATATTATACATCTGAATTGGATAAACTTTGGGTTTTTATCTCTCAAAAGTTTAAAAAAAATCATACAACTTAAAAAGCCAATTGTGTGGACTTTTCACGATATGTGGCCTCTTACTGGCGGCTGTTTCCATAGTCGTGGCTGCAATAAATATAAAACTCACTGCGACAAAGATTGCCCCTTTCTTAAAAATTCAAATCTTGCATACAAAATCTTTGAGCAAAAAAAACAAATATTCAAAGCAAAAAATCTATTCCCCATTGCAATTAGCTCCTGGATGAAAAAACTTATTGATAGCTCCCCCCTATTCTCTAATAAGGCACAAATTATTGGCAATCCCATTGATACTGACTACTTTAAACCTATGAATAAAGAAAAAATACTAAAAGAACTGAACTTTGAAAAAAATAAATTCTACATAGCTTTTATTGCATTTAATGTCTCAAATCCTGCAAAAGGGGGGAAATATTTAATTAAAGCTCTAAAAATTATACAACAAGCAGATAATCAATTGTTTAAAAAAATAAAAATTATTGCAATTGGTAGAAAAAAACAAGAAAACTTCTTTCCAAAAGATTTTCCCATTCATTATACTGGTTATATCAATGATGAAATGCTTATGAAAAAATATTATACAATTTCTGATGTCTTTATATTACCCTCATTAGAGGAAAATTTACCATTAGTGATACAAGAAGCTATGGCGCTACAAACGCCAGTAATTGCATTCCCAGCAGGCGGAGTATCAGATATGGTAAAACATCTAAAAACAGGATATTTAGCAAAATATAAAGATGCCTCAGATTTAGCAAACGGTATTATTTTTATGTTAAAAAACAAAGATAAAGCACAGCAAATAGCAAAAAATGCCAGAGAATACATTATCAAAAATTATTCGTATGATGTTATTGCTTCAAAAATGATAAATTTTTATAAAAATATTTCACAATAATTATAAAAAAATATATGAACAAAAAAGATATCTCACGCAAATTCAAAATCCGCAAACTCCGACCCACTGCGGTGCGCGAGATGGTAATGG
>CAZWVR010000031.1:0-22604 GCA_964637235.1 uncultured Bacteroidales bacterium
AGGCGGTTTTGCTGTTCTATAATTATAGCGGCATTGCCAGTTTCTACAAGGTATAAATTATCCCCCAGATATCTATATTTACTTTTAAGGTCTTCTGGCGTGTAATAAGTTAGTTCTTGGAGTTTTTTTACAATACCTTGGCGTTCGTTTTTAGGTAATTCTTTTAATGTATTATCAGCGTTTTGGCAATAGCATAAAAAATACATAGATAAATGTTTATTTTTACACTCAAATATAAAAAAACTGATTGTAATTTTTAAATTTTATCAATAATGTAGTTTTATTTATCAAAAAAAAATTTAGCTTTAAAAAAAAATATGTATTTTGCCATATAATAAACAACAAAAAATTTTATTATGAAAAAAGCTGTTTTTTTATTTTTGGGCGTTTTTATAAGTTTAATTTTTTTCTCTTGTAATTCTTTTGATAAAATAAAATACAATGATGAATTGGTGAAGTATTGTACGAAACAGAATAAATTGTATGCTGAATTTGGAAAAGCTCTTTATGATACTACAATAGGCATAGAGGAATTAGATCAACAATTTAATGATATATTAAGTCAAATGCAACAGAATTACGATGATTTTAAGAAAAATGTAAAACCTCGGGAGAATATTTTTTATCCTGCTGCAGATTCATTTATGAAAGGCGTTATTGAGATAATGAATAATCAGGGCAAAAGCTTAGTTAATTTAATTAAAACCGGTCAGATTAGTCAAATTTCAGATGATAGTATTAGTAATTTAGTAAATTCAGCAGATAATAGAATAAAGTTATTATTTAAGGCAGTAATAGAAGCCCAGACCAGATTTGCTGATAAATATCATGTAGAATTAGAAGATGAATAGCAGAAAATAACTGCTTTTGCAATTTGATTAGTAAGATATTATCACTTAGGAATTGCAGGAGGATTTATGCGGTAGTATTGATGAGAGTTTTAGCTATTAAATAAAAACTATATCTTTGCAGAAAAATGGAAATTAAAGATAGGGAGGCAATAATTTTAGAGATTATAAACCTTGCCTTAAAGGCAGGTGAAGAGATTTTAAAGATATACAATACAGATTTCGAGGTTAAAACAAAAGAGGATTTATCTCCTCTGACGCAAGCCGATTTGATTTCTAATAGTATCATTAACGAAGGACTGCAACAAACAGGAATACCGATTATTAGTGAGGAGAATAAAAAAATACCATATGAAAAGCGTAAAGATTGGCAAATCTTTTGGCTTGTGGATCCATTAGATGGTACCAAAGAATTTGTGGAGCGTATAGGACAATTTACAGTAAATATTGCGTTGATAAGGAATCGTTTACCGGAGATAGGTGTTATTTACGCGCCTTATATGCATTTGCTATATTTTGGGGATATTAGTATGGGAGCTTATCGAATACGTAATCCTCGGAAGGAATACAAAAATTTTCAGGATATAGCACGTGAAGTTGTTCAAATGCCAGAGATACAAAATTCTCCCACAATAGGAGTTGTAGCCAGCCGGTCGCATTATAATGAGGAGACAAAAAAGTTTGTAGAAAAACTAAAAGTGCAGCATCCAGATTTGGAATTATTAAATATAGGTAGTTCATTAAAGTTTGGATTATTAGCAGAGGGTAGGGCACATTTTTATCCTCGTTTTGCTCCTACTTATGAATGGGATATTGCAGCAGGGCATGCAATAATTAGGTCAATTGGCGGCACGGTGATGGATTACGAAACCAAAGGGGAGCTTCTATATAATAAGCCATCGTTGATAAATGCTTGGTTTTTAGCATATATGTTGAATTAAAAAAGGGGCTGTTTCCTAAGGCAGCCCCTTTTAAGTAAATTTAAGCTATAGTTACCTCTTTACAGAGGTAAACGTCTTGTATAGCATTTAGGAGTTGTACCCCGTCTTTCATTGGTTTTTGGAAAGCTTTTCTACCGCTTATTAGTCCCATACCACCTGCACGTTTATTTATAACAGCAGTTCTAACAGCTTGTGCTAAATCGCCAGCACCTACAGAGGCTCCGCCAGAGTTTATTAAACCTATACGACCCAAGTAGTTATTAATTACTTGGTAGCGTGTCCAATCAATCGGGTGGTTTCCAATTAGTTTTTCGTACATATCTTTATGCGTTTTACCGAATTTTAAGTTTAAAAATCCGGGTGCGCCGGTAGTTGGTTGTTTTTGTTTTACGATGTCAGCTTCGATAGTAACACCAATATGATTAGCTTGACCTGTCAGGTCTGCGGCAGTATGATAGTCTGTTTCTTTTGTTTTGAATTCTGAGTTTCGGAGATAAGCCCATAGTACGGTAAACATACCTAATTCATGAGCATATTCAAAAGCTTCGCTGATTTCTTGTATTTGTCTATTGCTTTCCTGCGAGCCGAAATATATAGTAGCTCCTACACCTACTGCACCGAGTTCAAAAGCTTGTTTTACACTTGCAAATAGTATTTGGTCGTATTTATTTGGATATGTCAATAGTTCATTATGGTTTATTTTTACGATAAATGGTATTTTGTGAGCATATTTACGTGATACTGCTCCTAATACTCCGAGAGTAGAGGCTACGGCATTACAACCTCCCTCAATTGCTAATTGGACAATTTTTTCCGGGTCAAAATATTCAGGGTTAGGAGTAAACGAAGCACCGCCGCTATGTTCAATACCTTGATCTACTGGTAGAATAGAAAGATAGCCTGTACCAGCAAGTCTTCCTGTATTATACATCCATTGGAGGTTGCGTAAAACAGCAGGTTTTCTGTCTGAGTATAAAAAGTTTTCGTCCACAAAGTTAGGTCCGGGCAGGTGAAGTTTTTCTTTTGGGAATATAGCTTTGTGATTAAGCAGGTCATCTGCTTCTGAACCCAAAAGTTCAACGATTTTATCAATTGTTGCCATGGTTTATAGTTTTATGATTTTTTGACAAATTTCTTGGTTATCTGTTGTTATTTTTATAAAGTATATACCTTCTGGAAGAGATTTTATGTTAATAGTTTGCGGGTTATGATATGTTCCATAGATTTTTCCATTCAAATCAGAGATTTCAACTGTGAAATCTTTTCTATTTGATTGTATTGAGATATATGTTGATGCAGGATTAGGAGTAATACGAAAATCTTTGTCCAATTTTTTAACATTTGTGATTATAAAGGAGGTAGCAGTAGGCTCTGATTCTATTTCTCCGTCAAATAGATAAAAGCCGGAATATACAGCTTTTACTTCATAAGTATGCATACCTGGGTCAAGGGGGTCATTATCTACGAAAAAAGTATCAGTAATAGTTTGATCCAGCCAATTTCCGTCTTTTGCAATTTTGTAGTAAGAAGGTTCTTTTAATGCGTTTGGACGTGTCCAAGTAAGCAAAACAGTGTTATCTGGATTTATATCTGCATGTATGTGTTCAGGAGCAGGAGCTTCTGGATGCACGTCAAAACCGGCAGCTTGATTTTCTGTGAAGTTCTCTCCACCGGGATTTAGGTTGTTGATGGAATAATATCCGTTATACCATCCACTCCAACCCCAGTTAAAGTGAAATTGATTGGAGCTATTGTATCCGTCGCATACGAAAGCGTGTCCGCCACTACTATTGCTAGAACCTTTATATGGGAGAGGATATCCGGCATCCAGTTGTTCTTTTAACATATTGATCCAATCTTCTTCATTCGGGAACCATGATTTTGCTTTGAATGATAGATCAGGATTATAGCCGAAGTAAGTTTTTAAGGCATTAAGTTCATCTCCGAATAATGCACCGGAACCGTTGGGCGAATAATCCATTTCTACGGCAACTCCAAAGTGATACAATAGTAAAGCAGCGGGATCTGTTGCGCTGTTGTCTTGCATATTATCCCAGTAATATGTAGTATCGAAGTTTGCGCTTAGAGTACCATAGTCATCTTCTTGATAGGAATGTTGCCCTCTTCCATGAGGAGGGTATCCCCAATATTTCATTATCATTCCAGCAGCAGTAGCGATGCAGCCTGTCCATACATGTCCACAGTCACCGTTTGGATCTTCTGGACAATAGGCATTCCAGCCGCAGCCCTGATCCCAGTTGATATTGCCTAATAGATAAAATCTATCGTTTTTATGAGGTTTGAATTTTTCAGTAGGCACGCTATAATGTTTCCATTGTGAAGGAGCTTGTTCCATGCCAGAGAGATTATTTTCTATTACATCTGCGATTTGTAGTTTATATGTTTCCAGAAAGTCTTTTAAACCATCTGGTACAGGATATTCTCCAAAGTCATTTACAGTTGAATAGCCTAAGATTGGAATTATTCTGTCATCAGCCGATACAATGATAAAACCTTTTCCCTTTGTAAGATTGAAAATATAAAATACGTCATTACCATGATATTGTTCTGTTTGATAGAGTTCTACGCCAGGATTTTTTACCTCTGCAAGCTCTTTAAAACCATTTATTGCCACGTTTTGTGCTTTATCTACGGGTACGTGTTTAGCAAATACCCATAGTGGCAATAGTACTAAAAACAGTAAAATTTTTTTCATAATATATTGTTTTTTAGTTTCTTGCTCCGAAAATTTTACTTCCTATTCGTACGATAGTAGCTCCATATTTTACAGCTATCATATAATCGTTAGACATTCCCATTGAGAGTTCTTTCAAAGGATTTGTTTTGCGATAGTTTTTATTTATATAGTCAAAGAAATTTTTTAAGCTTTTAAATTCTTCGTCAATAATATTTGTATCGCTTGTATAAGTTGCCATTCCCATTAAGCCAATTATATTTACATTTGGTAAATTTTTTTCTATTTGATTTTTAAAGATCTCTTCAGCTTGTTGAAATGTAAGTCCAAATTTACTTTCTTCTTTTGCTATATGAATTTCTAACAGAACTGGGATAGTTCTATTATTTTTTTGACCTCGTTTATTTATTTCTTTTAGTAATTTTACAGAATCGACGCTGTGTATTAGAGAAACAAAAGGTGCGATATATTTAACTTTATTAGTTTGTAGATGACCTATCATATGCCATTGAATGTCTTGCGGTAAGCTCTCTTTTTTTTGGAGCATTTCTTGTACTTTATTTTCTCCAAATATCTTATAACCGATATTATATAGTTCTAAAATAGCTTCTGGTGGTTTTGTTTTGGAGACAGCAACTATTGTGATATTTTCTGGTAGTTGTTTTTTTATTTTTAAGAAATTCTCAACTATGCTCATAGACATTTTTATATGGACAAAGATAAAAATTTATTTAAAAAGTGAAGTAAATAATTGAGTTATTTTTACTGTTATCTTTAATAGGGGAGAGGATAATAGGTATTTTGACAGATTATAACCAGGACATAATGAATAATTAAATATTGTTTAAATAGAATTTAGTATTTCAGCGCACTTTTTTAATTCTTCATAAGTATGAAATAAAGAGAATGATAGTCTAAATATTTGTTTTTGTGGTTCATAATGATGATGTAGACCTAAATGTTTAAGTTTTAAGCTTAGAAACGGTGTATTTTTGGCTTTGAAAGCTAAAATGAAAGGATTATATTTTTTTGAAGGTAAGTTTATAAAAGTTATTTTGGGATTTTGTACATTTTTGAGGCAGAAGTCTCTTATTTGTTTTAATTTAACATAATATTTTTTATTGAAAATTTGTTCCATTGAATAACTTAATGAAGAAGATAAGAAGTAATTCTTATTTTCAAGAAACTGATAATCAGAGACTTGTAAAATATCATTAAAATCTATCATAATGGTAAGACCTTTTGGAGCATGTAAGAGCTCACTCGAAAAGAAGGCAATATCAATGCCTAATTTTGTAAAATTCATTTGGATTTTTCCCAAGCATAAAGATAAATCGGCAATTATTATGTTGTCGTTCTTTTTCAGTTTTTTAGATAGGGATTTTAAATTAATCAATTCGCCTGTTAAATAATGTGTATAAGATAGAATTACAGCAGTATTATGTACTTGTTCAATTGTTTGTAAGGTATAAATTTTTGATTTAAGAAAAATAGCTATTTGTTGTATAGTAGGATTAAGGTTGTCTATAAATGTTATGTTGTATTTTGTTTTTAACATATTTATAATCAATGAAATAGCTTCAAACTTAGAATTTAGGAAAATTATTTTATAGGGCTGAATTTTTAAAATATTTGCTATTTTTATTTTTGCTTCAACATTTGCAAATTCAGGTTTTTGTATATATTTTTTGATGTAAATATCTAATTTTGAATTTATTAAAGGGATTGTTTCTGTAGCATTATCAAATAGTAATTCCATATTTATAGGCTTAATAAAAATTTCATTGTGTCTATTCCGTCGGCATAATCGTTTAGTTCTGGCATTTGTGCTTTGCCATAAGGGACAGTTTTCAATGGTAGAGATGGTATCTTCGAGACAATTGTTTGAATTTTATCTGAATTATTGTTTAAATACTTAACAAGATGTTCCAAGTTGTCGTATTTTTCGTAAAAGAGAACTCCTACTGGCGAAAAAAATGAAGTATCTTCTTTCATCAGAAAAAATCCATTGTCCAGAAATTTGTAATCGTTCATTAAATATATTGTGCGATTGTATATGTAATTATTGAAATATTTTGAATTGTCGGCTACATAGGCATAATGGTATATAGCTTTAAATATTTTGTTTAAATCAAAATTTTGTGGAATGAAAATTTTAGATACATTTCGGCAGCCTAATCCGAAATATAGCATAATATCATCGGCAAGTTTTTTTATCTGCTCATCGGTTTCAAAACCGTTTAATATTGCTATTGAAGTTTTGTTTGTACGAATAATATGTGGTACATTACGGAAGTAATATTTGAAATATCTAGCAGTGTTATTACTTCCGGTAGCTATAACAGCTTGATAATCATTTAGTTTTTGTTCTTTAATAATGATTTTATTTTTGAAATCGCTTTCTAAACTGCTTAAAATGTTCAATACTGCTTTGGGCAAATTTTGATCTTTGGATGATAGCTTTGCTATGAGGTTATGCCCTGAAATTAGTACTGCTAATATATCTGCAAAACCAACAAGAGGAATATTTCCAGCAAAAACTACGCCTATATTTATAGGTTTTATTTGCTCTAATTTTGGCAAATATGGAGTTAGCCATTCTGTAATTTTTTTCTCTGTTAATACTTCTGCAATAGCTTTAAGTTGAAAACGAATGAATTTATCTATAAACCATTGATTATTAAGGTGTTCATTTGCTACCAGAGTATTTAGACCATCATAAAAAGGTAATAAGTCTGACGGGAGTAGTTTCGGATTTTTTTCTGCAACGCTTCTGAAAATTTTTCCCAGTTTTACAAATGCTGTTATCCTACGGTTAAGAGGCGTTATTTTGTTCATTATTGTTTGAATTTTTAAATATGAAAAACGATACAATGATTAGAATAAATACTACAACAGCCAAAGCAATCCATAGGTATGTAGGGGAGACGTATATGCTTTTTTTCTGTTTTTTTTCTTTAATTAAATTTTTTATTTTTTTTATTGTGATGATAGGGCATTTAGAAGGGATTTTATTTCTAAAAAATTTTAGATCATAAATGGGTGAGGGGAGATTTGGATTTCCGAATTTTAGGACATATTTACCTCCTTTTTTTAGAAAAGCTATAAGATATTCCTTTTGTTGATATGCTCGTACATCTTTGAATTTCAGAGGAATATCATCGTTATTATGTACGATTAAATAAACGTTTTTAACATAATATCTGGAAAGCAGTAATTCATTAGTACTATCTGAGCATAGATAAAAGTCTTTTTGCGTTTGGTCGTAAAATTTTAGATGTATTTTTTGTCCTGTGGCAGTGTCTTTTTTTATGAGTTCAGCTTTCCTAAGATAGAATTGAGGGCTTTCTATTATAAATTTGAATTTATCTACATATTGTGGTTCATGGAAAGTGATTTTTAGAATAGTATAACCGATTTCTGAGGAATCGTCTTGTTGGAAAGATGGGTGTTCTACTTCTACAAACTCTCTTTTTCTGGGTCGGATATCATATGTAAATGCTCCATGCACATTAAAAATATTTCCATTGAAGTCGTATATAATTACCCGATAATATTCAAAAGCCGTTGCAGGGAGGTCAGTAATTCTAAGTTCTGTTAAGGAGGAATCGCTGAGTTCTGCTTGATAGCGAGTATTTGTTTTTAAGATATTCCAATTTTTAGCGTCATCACTTCCGGCAACATTTACCCAAATTTCGCCTTTTTTATTTTCTATAATTAAGGACAAGTTATTGATAGATAGATGTTTTGGATTATGTAGCAATACATAGGTAAAACGCTTTTGTTTTTTA
Organism: uncultured Bacteroidales bacterium; assembly: GCA_964637235.1. GTDB lineage: Bacteria > Bacteroidota > Bacteroidia > Bacteroidales > S143-33 > CAZWVR01. Next base: position 8,276 of record CAZWVR010000031.1, read on the forward strand.
TGTTCGTTTTGTATAATTCTCAGACGTATTTTTTTAGCCGTTTTGTATAGATCTTCGTCATTAAGGCGTATATATGGAATTTGATGGTTTTGTGAATCATAAATTCTTATGTCAGAAAATTTTCTATTCAATTTTGATGTAATCTGGGGAGGAAGATAAATATAGTAAAAACCGGATGAATCTGGCTTTTGCAAGGTTGCTTCGTATTTGAATTGCTGAGCTGATAAAGAGAAGCTTAATAATATGATAATCAGTCCAGTTAAAGTTAATTTCATATTATAAATTTTGCTGCACAAACTTACACAAAAAGTTTTAATCTTGAAATATTTTCGCATTATTGTTTATCTTGGATTGTTGCTAATAAAAATTTTTCAATTAATTATTTTGTCATATTCCAGTATAATTTTCTGGTGTAATTTTTTTTAGTTCCTGTTTTATTTTTTTACTAATTGGCAAGGAATCAATGAAATTAATAATTTGCTGTTTATCGATTTTTTCGTTTTTACGTGTTAATTCTTTTAATTGTTCATAGGCATTACTAAATCCTTCGCGACGTAATATAGTTTGAATAGCTTCGGCGACCACTTGCCAATTATTTATTAAGTCGTTGCGTATTTGCTCTTTGTTGACTATCAATTTATTTAATCCTTTAAGTAAAGATTTAATAGCCAAAATACTGTGAGCAATAGGCACACCAATGTTTCTTAGTACTGTTGAGTCGCTTAAATCTCGTTGTAATCTAGAAACAGGTAATTTTTGGGATAAATGTGAAAATATAGCATTGGCAATTCCTAAATTACCTTCTGCATTTTCAAAATCTATTGGATTTATTTTGTGAGGCATAGTAGATGATCCTATTTCTTTTTTGTTAATTTTTTGTTTAAAATAATTCATAGAAATATATAGCCACATATCCCTGCTGAAGTCAAGTAGAATAGTATTTATGCGTTTCATATTATCAAATATTGCAGCGAGATTATCATAGTGGTCTATTTGTGTAGTAATTTGCGAGCGATTTAATCCTAATACATGATTAACAAAAGAGTTTGCAAATTCTTCCCAGTTGATTTTTGGATATGCCACTTTATGAGCATTAAAATTTCCTGTGGCACCTCCGAATTTAGCTGATATAGGTATTAAGCGCATCAGAGCTATTTGTTTTTGAAGACGTTCGATAAAAACTTCAATTTCTTTTCCCAAGCGGGTAGGGGAGGCAGGTTGTCCATGCGTGCGTGCTAACATAGGTATATCACTCCATTCAGATGCTAATTCGTAAAGTTTTCCGAGTAATTTTTCTAATAATGGATAATATATTTCGTCAATGGCTTTTTGTAAGGCGTATGGTATTGCCGTATTATTTATATCCTGAGATGTAAGAGCAAAATGGATAAAAGATTTGTATTTATTTAGGTTTAGTTCTTCAAATTTTTTGTGTAAAAAATATTCTACTGCTTTTACATCGTGATTAGTTTCTTTTTCTATGCTTTTTATTTGTTGGGCGTCAGAAAGAGAAAATTTTAGATATATTTTTCTTAGCTTAGGAAATATTTTTTTCTCAATATTTATAAGCTCCGGTAGTGGTATTCTACATAAGGCTATAAAATATTCAATTTCCACAAAAGTGCGGTATTTCATCAGAGCAAATTCAGAAAAATATTTGGCTAAATCTTTCAGTTGATCTCTATAACGTCCATCTATCGGGGATATTGCTGTTAATTTATTAAGTTCCATATTCCAAATTTTAACAAAAATATAATTTTACTACTGATAACAAAAATACATATTGTTTTGTTTTTTACCTTTATATCTTTTCCCTTAGATATTGATATTATTTTAACAGAATGATTGTAAAGTATTTGCAATAATACAGTATTTATCATGATTAACATTTTTTAATTTTTAAAAACTTGTCTTTTTATAATATTTTTTTCTACTTTTGCAGTGTATTATAACACTAACACACTGTCGCTTCATAAAATAATCAAGTAGATATCTTAAAAACGTCATATATTTATAACTTTGTAAAAATATTGCTATGAAAAAGATACTGATAGGCTTATTTTTAAGTTTAGCGCTGAAATTTGCATATTCTCAGGGTTATACTGTAAGTGGATATGTGGAGGATAGCCAATCTGGGGAAAGACTCATAGGAGCTATTGTATATGATGCCAATAAACCAGAGACAAAAACAATGACAAATGAATTTGGGTATTTCTCTTTGAAAGTAAGTGCTAAAGAAGTAAATTTAACAGTGCTTTATATTGGATATGAACCATACAAGCAACATTTAATACTTTCACAAGATACAATGATTACAGTTTCTTTAAAATTACAGAATGAGATACAGGAAGTTGTAGTGACAAAGCAGCGTGAGGAAGTTAAAAGTTCACAAATGAGCACAATTGAAGTTCCTATTAAATTTATGCAAAGTTTACCAGTTCTTTTTGGTGAAGTGGATCTGATGAAAACTTTGCAGCTTTTTCCGGGAGTTCAAAGTGGAACAGAAGGGACAAGTGGAATATACGTCAGAGGGGGAGGTCCTGATCAAAATTTGATACTATTAGACGGAGTTCCTGTATATAACGTAAATCATTTATTTGGTTTTTTCTCTATTTTTAATGCAAACTCCATAAAAGAAGTGACTGTTTATAAAGGCGGCTTCCCTGCACGATATGGCGGACGGCTATCCTCTGTTATTGATGTTAGAATGAAAGATGGCGATATGAATCATTATAAGGGCTCTATATCTATGGGTATCATTTCGTCAAAATTTACATTTGAAGGTCCTTTAAAAAAAGGTGAATCTTCTTTTATAATCTCAGCTCGCCGAACTTATATAGATTTATTGGCTAAACCTTTTATAGCTGCATTCGGCACACAAGTCAATACAGGAGATAATTATCGCGAAGAAACCGGTTTTTCTGCTGGATATTATTTTTACGATTTAAATGCTAAATTTAATTATAAAATCGGTAAAAAAGATAGATTTTTTTTAAGTCTATATTCTGGTAGTGATAAAGCCTATTTTAAAACAGATTATAAAGCGAATTATAATAGAAACGATACAGTAGAAGAGAACCTTTCTTCTGGTCATTCTCAGCTTTTTTGGGGAAATGACTTAATTGCATTGCGATGGAATCATGCTTTTAAAAAGAATTTGTTTATGAACAATACTATTACTTATAGTCGTTTTCATTTTGGCATTACAATGCAAGGAAATGAAAAAACTCTTATAAATGGACATCAAACTGATAATCAGAATTTTAATGTAGGTTATGCCTCTGGAATTAATGACTTTGCCTTTAACAGTGATTTTGATTTTAAACCCAATAATTTTCATAGAATAAGATTTGGAGCATCTGCTATATATCATACTTTTTTGCCCGGAAAAGTTCACTTATATTTGGAAAATACTGCTAATAATTATCTTTTAGATACTGCATTTGGAAGCACCTATTTACACGCTCCTGAGTTTGCGCTTTATATAGAAGACGATTTTATTTTGACAGATTGGTGGAAACTCAATGCAGGTTTTAGATTCTCTATATTTGACGTCAGAGATACCACATATTATTCTCCTGAACCGAGATTATCTATGCGTTTTCTTTTATCTCCCAATTTTTCTCTAAAACTTTCTTATGCCCAAATGATGCAGTATCTACATTTTTTGACTAACAATACAGTAGGTTTACCAGTAGATTTATGGCTCCCTGCTACTGATATAACAGTTCCAGAAAAATCTTGGCAAACTGCATTGGGAATGAATTGGTTAATAGCAGAAAATTTTAATCTCTCTATTGAAGCTTTTTATAAACAAATGCAAAATCTGATTGAATTAAAAGAAGGTGAGACCATATTTAGTGCACCTGGCGAGGGCTCAATGGGTGAAGTCTGGGAACAAAAAGTAGTGCAAGGTAAAGGTTGGTCATATGGCACAGAGCTCTTACTAAGAAAGGATCTCGGGAAATTTCGCGGTTGGATAGCTTATACTCTTTCTTGGTCTTTTCGTCAATTCCCAGATATCAGCTTTGGTAATATTTTTCCCTATAAATATGATAGACGTCATGATTTAAGTATTGTTATGAATTACAAATTTTCAAATAAAATTGATGCTTCTGCAACTTGGGTTTTTGGTTCTGGTACACCTATTACAATCCCTTTGCAGGAGTATTATCCTCTTGATTATGTATTTTTGCCTTACGTTGGCAGAATTAGGGATGATCAAAATAGAGATATACAAGGTATTCGCTTTTTTGAATATAGAAATAATTACAGACTTCCTCCTTATCATAGATTGGATATTTCAGTTAATTTTCATAAAGAGAAAAAGTACGGGTATAGAACTTGGTCTTTGGGATTATATAATGCATATAATCATCTTAATCCTTTTTATGCTGATTTAGTTAAAGATTACGACCCTCAGTCTAATTCCCTAAAAACTGTATTGAGAGTTTATTCCATTTTTCCTATTTTACCATTTATAGCATACAGATATGTTTGGAAATAAATATACAATTATGAAAACAAACTTTATTATTTATATATTTATGCTCTTGCTGTTGGCGTCTTGTTATAAAGACTATGATATATACAAACAAGCAGAAGGTAAAAATTATATAGTTATCAATGGTTTTTTGGAACGCGATTCATCGTTTATTTTGAGCATAGGAAAAAGCGACTTGCCATCTAAATTAACTCCGGAGGATGGAAATATAGATGTTGATAGTATAAAAATCTATAAATTTATTGACAATAATGATAAAGTTTTAATAGAAATGGCTAAAAATTTCCATTCACCTTACAATTCTCAATGCAAAGGAGTACAAGGAGCCCAGTATTATATTGAAGTTTTTGCAATTGGAAAAAAAGCTTCTGTTGTAAACCGTATCCCAGACACGGTAGGTATTAATAGCATAAATATAACCGATATCAGAGTGGATACTTTTTCGCAAGGGAAAATAAACTCTGCAAATATTAATTTTATACTTTCAGTTAATTTTACTGACCCAGATACTGAAAACTATTACATAATTTCAGGTTATTATATTTCGCCGGTGTTTTACCTTGATACATCAACCTATCAATATACAGATTCTTTATTAGGCATAAGACCTGAACCTATAAACTTTGATTACGCAGATATTCAACAAATACATAATCTTATGCGTATGTATATGCCACCTCGTTTTGCAGGAATGGGCTTCTCTGATGCTCTATTTAACGGACAAAATTACACAATGCGTTTAAGAGCTAATATTTCTTTGAATTATACTTCTGAACTTTTGACCACTTATCCTATGCTCCCTCTGTTGATTGAATTAATCACTATTGATAAAGCAATGTATAAACATGCAGAAACTAAAATTAAATATTATAGAACTTTATATAACCCGTTTATGGAACCTGTAAATGTGTATAGTAATGTTAGAGGTGGCTTTGGTTTAGTTGGAGCATTAAATAGAGTGAGAAAAGTTAAATTATTGAATATACGCCAGTTATTAACTATAAATAAATAACAATGAAAATAGCAGTTTTTCCCGGATCATTTGATCCTTTTACTCTCGGACATGAATCTATCGTTAGAAGAGCTTCTGATTTATTTGATAAAATTATAATAGGTATTGGAGTAAATGAGTATAAAGAACATTTCTTTCCTCTCCAAAAACGTATTGAATGGATAAAAGAGCTTTTTATAGATAATCCGAAGATTGAAGTTAAGTCATATAATACTTTAACAGTGGATTTTTGCAAAGAACAAGGAGCTAAATACATTGTCAGAGGTTTGCGAACATCCGCAGATTTTGAATATGAGAGATTAATTGGTCAGATAAATAAAGCTTTGCTCTGGAATATTGAAACTATATACCTTTTGACTCTGCCTGAGCATACACATATAAGTTCATCAATAGTGCGAGAAATTATAAAATATAAAGGCGATATTAGTAAATTTGTTCCCGCAAATATAGCTCGTGAAATTATGCAAACTTATTAAAAATGAGAGTATTAGTTATAGGAGCTTCTACAAATGCTAATAGATTTTCGAATAAAGCAGTGAAATTATTACGTAAATATGGTCATACAGTCTTCGCATTAGGTGCAAAAAACGGAGTTATCGCAGATGTAGAAATTATGACTGGTTTTCCTAAATTGAATGATATTCATACTATTACTCTTTATCTTAATCCACAGCGTCAGAAAAATTTATATGACTATATTTTGTCTTTAAACCCTAAACGTATTATTTTTAACCCTGGCACTGAAAATATTGAACTTGAAAATTTAGCAAAAGCCCGAGGAATTGAAATTGTTGAAAACTGTACCTTGGTTATGCTTAGAAGTGGTATTTTTTAGCGAGGAGATATGGTAATTATTTGATAATAAGGCAATTATATGCACCATATCTCCTCATAAGTTATTTATAAAGTTCTTAAAAGTAATGTTTTTTATTATCTATGTAGAAGCTTTTCTTTAAAAAAATTAGTAAATTGAGTATAGAGAAAATATCTGGTATTTCCTCCATATATGCTATGATTACGGTTAGGAAATGTATAAATTCGGAACGGAATATTTGCCTGTATTAGTTTTTCAATGAATTCAAATGTATTTTGAGGATGTACATTATCATCTGCAAGACCTATACAAATAAGTAGATCTCCTTGTAAGTTTTCAGCACGTTTGACTACTGATGTTTTTTCGTATCCATCAGGATTTTCGGAAGGCTTCCGCATATATCGTTCTGTGTAAATATTATCATAATAATGCCAGTCGGTTACAGGGGCTACTGCTACGCCACACTTCACTTTACCTTGCGCAGTTGTTAATATATTTAAGACCATAAAACCTCCATAGCTCCACCCCCAAACTCCGATATTATCTTTATCCACAAAAGATTGACGTCTTAAATAGTCTATAAAACCCAGCACATCTTGTGTTTCTTTTATTCCTAATTCTAAATATGTGCATTTTTTAAATTTTTCGCCACGAGCTCCCGTGCCCCGGGTATCTACATTAGCTATTATAAATCCTTGGCGTGCCATATAATCTTCCCAACCGAAATTCCAGCTATCTAAAACCATCTGTATTCCTGGTCCATTGTATCCGGTGATTATTACAGGGTATTTTTTAGTTTTATCAAAATTAGGTGGATACAATATATAGGCGTTTAGCTCTGTACCATTTATAGGCACTTTGATAAATTCTTTGTGAATGCCTCCGAGATTTTCAACTGTTTTTTTGATATCTGAATTATCTATCAATACTGAAATAATTTTACCGTCTTTTGCTGAATTTACAGTATATATGGTAGGAGTTGTGCTATTGCTGAAACTATTGATAAAATATTTAAAATCAGAACTAAATGTAGCATTATTAGTGCCTTTTTGTTGAGATAATTTTTTAAGCTCCCCATCAAATTTTACAGCATAAATTTCTCTTCGTAAAGGACTTTCTTTTGCTGCTTGAAAATAAAATATACGGTTTCGTTTGTCATAACCATAATATTTAGTAATATCATATTTGCCCGGAGTAAGGTCTCTGAGTTTTTTGCCTTGTTTATCATAGAGTTCAAGATGAGTAAAGCCTGAAAGTTCTGTTGCTATTACCAGATATCCATTGGGGAGAAACTCAAAATTATTAAATACAAATTCGTCAATATATTTGTCTTCTTTTTCTTTCCAATATAATTTTGTTTTACCTTTGTCTGGATCTGCGAATAATATTTCTAATTTATTTTGTCGTCTATTCATTTTGAATACTGCCAATGTATTTTCATCAGGAAGCCATTTAATTCTTGGGATGTATATATCTGTATTTTTGCCAATATTCACTGTTATTGTATTGTTTGTTAAAGTATTATATATATGCACAGAAGGGATAGAATTATCTTCTCCTGCTTTTGGATATTTATAAGTATATAATCCGGGATATATTTCATATTGCGAATAATGAGGGTGATCCCCGGCATAAAAAATTAAGTTATATTCTTTTACTTTTGATTCATCAAGTTTTAGATATGCCAGATATTTACTGTCGTAAGACCAGTCATAGGCATAGGTGAGTTCTAATTCTTCTTCATAGACCCAATCTGCTTTACCATTTATTATTTTGTTTTTCTCTCCGTCTTTTGTTATTTGTGTGGTTTTATTATTCGTTAAATCTAAGATATATAGATTATTATCTTTGAAATAAGCTATTTTTTTTCCATTGGGAGAAAATAGAGGACCTTCTATCCACGTAGTATCTATCGGAGTTATTTTTTTAGTTTTCAGATCTAACAGTATATATTTACCTTTATAAGAGCGTCTATATATACGCTTTTTTGCTTTACAAATCAGAACTTTGTCTCCTTGTGGAGAATAAGAATACTCGTATATATAGGGTATATTTAAATCTCTTACACTAAGGATGGTATCTATTATTTTGCCATTTTTGAAAGAATATTTAATTAGTTTTAAATCATCGCCAGTATATTTGAGTAATGTAAAATATTCTCCTTGGGGCATTGGTTTTAATGCAATAGGATAATTTGGGTAGTATCTATATGCAACTACATCTTTTAAAGATAAAGAATCTTGGGCTTTAATGTTGAGATTATAAATAAATAAAAAAGAGATAAAAACCATAAAAATTTTAAAATTTTTCGTATTCATTATTGTTTATTTTGGAGTTTATTTATTTGCTCAGTTAGTTTTTCAATTTCTTTTTTTAGCTGTTGTTTTTCTTTATTGAAAGCTTCTATTAGTTTGTTAAATTCTTCTTCTTTTTTCTGCAATTTTTGTTTTAATTCGCTGATTTGTAAGATCTTTTGATTTATAAATTCTTCTAAGTTTTTGATAGTTTCTTCTTTTTTTATAAGTCTATTTTCCAGACTTTTGATAATTTTTTTAAGTTCTTCCTGATTTAATTTGTATTGATTTTCACTTTCTTGGAGTTTTTCTGCCTGTTTTTTAGTTTGTTCTAATAATTCTTGTGTACGTTGATTTATTTTTACATAAGAGAGAGTAATTGCAATTTCTCCGGATAGACGTTTGAAAAATTCTTTTTTTAGATTTTCAAGTTTTTCTATAAATGATATTTCTATAAGTCCCAGGAGTTGATTTTCTATTACCAGAGGCATTATAATCAGAGATTGGGGGGGAATTTTTCCAAAAGTATCTTCTATAAAAGTATAATTTTCAGGTACTTTATCAAAAAAGTAAAAACGTTTTTCTGCTGCTGCGGTACCTATTAAGCCTTCAAAAAGTTCTATTTTCATATCTTTTTTTCTCTCTTTGCCATAGGAAATAGCTTTTTTAAGTATTAAATATTCTTTGTTGTCTTTATTTTCATATAGAAAAAATGCTCCTTGAACTCCATTAGTGTAGCCCATAATTCCTTTGAGCACTTCATCAATAAAAACATCAAGATTATTAGTGTTTTGTCTCATTATACGTCCCATCTCTGTTAAGCCAGTTGCCATCCATTTATCTATCTCTTCTCTTTTCAGCATTTGTTGTGTTTGCTTCTCTTTAACTAAAAGTTTTTCTTTTAGTTTTTTTAATACTTTTGCAAATTCGTCATTTTCACTGCTTTTAGTAATCTCAAAATCAAAATTATAGTCAGCAAGTTTTTCTATTATATTAAGTTTCTCTTTTATGTATTCTACAAACATTTTGGTTGTTTTAGAAACTTCGTATAATTCTTTACTTTCTTTAATTATTTCCACTTCTTGCATATTCCCTTTTGAAAATTCATTTAAAGTATTATGAAAATCTTTCCATTTTAGGTAAAGTCTTCTATATAAGAATATTGCTTGTATAATGACAAGCAGTAATATCACAATTATACTTATATTTAGCCAGTTTACATATTTAATATTTTTGTAATATGAAATGCTTTTTTTCAACTGTTCAATTTGCAATATAAGCTGATCAATGGTTTTGTTGATAACTATAAAATAAGTAGACTGGTCTTTACGGAGTATTCGCATTGTTACGCGAAATATTTTATTAAATAGTGAGTTATATTCAGAGAGTTTGTTCAAAAAAGTATAGGAGATCAATTGAGTAGTATTATGCCGTTTAATATGATTTAAGATAATTTTATATAAATTATTGTATTTTTTATTGTATTCAGCTAAGTTCCCTGATTTATAGGCTTCATTTTGTATTTTATTTATTTGTTTTACGAAAATAACCAGTCCTGCTTTTTTAAAAGTAGTGTCTAATATCAATTGATTATATAGGATTTCCTGTGTTATTTTTAAGCCATTTTCCTTATTGTAATATAAAAATATATCATTTTGCATCTTTTTTAATAATTCTTTATATTGATTAAGTAAATCGTAAATTTCTGGAATATTGGTAGTTCCTATATTTAAGTTAGTAATTAAAGATTGCAAATTTTTTAAATCTTTATCTATTTTATCATTTAAATTTTCTATTTCAGATAAATACGTGGAATTGTTATCCATATCAAAAAACAATAGAGTTATATCTTTTTTTAGCAAAAGCACATCTTTATTAAGTGTGTTAATATTATATTTAATCGCTTTTATAGTATTAGTTTGTTTTTGATATTTATAGAAATTTATAAAAAGTAAGACAAAGAATATCGTAAGGGTTATAATAAAAGCGATATAATAGGCAGCAAGACTAATTTTTTGTCGGTTTATTAGCATATTTATATTTTTTGTAATAGTGTGGTATACAGGCAGAGGCTGCCTTTCATTTTGCAAGGCTTTTGATTGCCTCTTATTTATTGCCTAATAAATGCAAATCAAAAATAAAAAATCATTTTTATATGAAAAAATATTGCATAATTGTTTTCTAATTTTTTATGTTTTTTCTATCTTTGGGCTAATTAAAAGAACTTTTTTAATTTAAAAATTTGTGGTCTATTTAACATAATGTAAAAAAATTTTTTTATGAATATGACAAAAGTAAGTGAAAAAATAAAATTTTGGTTAACAGGAAATTTTGATGAAGAAACAAAATCTTTGATAAAGGAGCTATTAGAAAATAATGAACAGGAGTTGATAGAAAGTTTTTATAAAGATTTAGAATTCGGTACTGGCGGATTGAGAGGAAAAATGGGAGTTGGAACAAATAGAATGAATAAATATACAGTAGGACTTGCGACTCAGGGATTAGCTAACTATTTAAAGAAGTACTTTAAAAAAATTAAGGAAATTAAAGTAGTAATTGCATATGATACTAGGAATAATAGCAAATTTTTTGCAGAGACAGCAGCTGCTATTTTGTCTAATAACAATATAAAGGTGTATCTTTTCGATGATTTTCGTCCTACTCCTGAGCTATCTTTTGCAATAAGGAATCTTAAGGCTCATGCCGGTATTGTAATTACTGCTTCCCATAATCCTAAGGAATACAATGGCTATAAAGTTTATTGGGAAGATGGAGGACAGATTGTCTCTCCTCATGATAAGAATATTCTTGAAGAAATAAATAATTTGGATATAAACAATTTAGATTTTACGCCAAAGCGTAGTAAAATCCATATAATTGGTGAAGATATTGATACTATTTACTTAGCCCAATTGCTTAAGGTAAGTTTAAATCCGCAAATAATTCAGGAGAATGCTGAGTTATCTATTTTATATACCCCTTTGCATGGAACGGGGATAAAACTGATACCTAAAGCTTTAAATTTATACGGATTTAAGAATGTTCAAATTGTAAAAGAGCAAGCTATACCCGATGGAAATTTTCCCACAGTAAAAAGCCCTAATCCAGAAAATCCAGAGGCATTGCAGATGGCATTAGAAAAAGCCAAAGAATTGGATAGTGATATAATTTTAGCCACTGATCCTGATACAGATAGACTTGCAGTAGCTGTTAAACATAAAAATAAATACATATTACTCAATGGTAATCAGATTGGGTCTATAATGACATATTACATTTTGCGCAATTTAAAAGAGAAAAACCGCTTGGCTGGTGATGAATATATTGTTAAGACAATAGTTACTACGGATTTAATAAAACTGATTGCCCAAGCATATAATATTAACGTGTATGAAGTTTTGACTGGCTTTAAATATATTGCTCGTGTTATAAAAGAAAAAGAGCATACGGAAAGCTTTATCGGGGGATTTGAAGAAAGTTTTGGATATCTTGTTGCTGATTTTGTTCGAGATAAAGATGGCGTTATGGCAGCATTATTCATTTCCGAAATTGCGGCTTGGGCTAAAAAAGAAGGTAAAACTCTGGTAGATATTTTAAACGACATATATATACAATATGCGTTTTTTAAAGAAAAGTTGATAAATATTGTCAAGGAGGGTATAAATGGAACGGAAGAAATAGCACAGATAATGAATAAATATAGAGAAGAAACTCCTGCATATATCAATGATACGAATATTGTATTAGTTCGCGATTATTTAACTGGTATTCAGTCAAATCTATTTAATGGTGAACAGAAAAAAATAGAGCTGCCTTCATCAAATGTAATACAGTTTATTCTTGAAGATGAGACTATTATCACTGTTAGACCTTCTGGTACAGAGCCCAAGATAAAGTATTATATTTCTGTACGGGAAAAGGTGAAAAATTATAATGAATTAGAGAGTGTTTCAAAAAAACTGGATAAAAAAATAGAGGGCTACTTACGAGCCCTCGGGATTTGATTTAATGATTTTAAGTTTTTGTTTAATTTTATCAATCTCTCGTTTTAACGAGTCAGAAGGTTTTAATTTATAAGCTTTATTTAGATAATTTAGAGCCAATGCTAAATGCAAACTGTCCTCAATTCGCATATATTTACGAGCTCCTGAAATATAGAAATTCCTGAGCTGTGTAATGTATTTACTTTTGATACCGCAATGTTGCATAACAGCGACATAGTTATTATATGCTTTAAAAAATTTGTAAGTTTGTCTATTGAGCATAATATCGTCAGCTTCTTTTAGTAATTTAAGACATTTAATATGCGTATAATTTTTGGTATATTTTTTATGTTTGACGTCTCTTAGTACATATTCTTTATATATACCTGTATCGGCATATTTCATAGAAAAATTTTGTACTTTTTTATTTGATAAATATGACAGAGTTATACTTATCGCAATTAAAATCATAGTTAGTACACCTAAAAATATGTTATTTGTTTTACGTTTAAGTTGTTTTAATCGTCTATTGAATTCTTCAATATCAGAGGATTTAAATAATCCGGCATTTTGTTTTATCAGGTTTAGATAGGTGTTATCCAAAAAGGCTTTATCATACTTTTTATTTTTAGCAAAAATCAATTCGTCCATATTTTTATAAACGCTCTGATGTGGTACAGGAACATTTCTTTTTGCAAAGTCTTTTTTTATTTCATTGTATATGTCTCTGAGTGTTATGTATGGTTTATTATTATCAATTCCGTGTTGTATAACTTCCACGAATTTAGCTGTAAAAAACGTAGGTTTTTTCGGATCTTTTGGGAAAAATGAGGGTTTATCCTCTCCGGAGGATGTAAGAATATATATACCCTCGGATTTCTGTAATAGATTAGCTATTGCGGAGTTGATATTACTCAAAGTGTTATGTAATTTACCGCTATGACAAGAATCCAGAACAATGATCTTTCTTTTAGCTTGTGAAAATTTTATTATTTGCTTAAAATTAGAGCTTTCAATGCTGGATTGTTCTAAATATTCATAGCTTGTATCAGCGGTAGCAAAATAGAGTTTAAAATCAGTAGGACTTATAATTCCATGCCCTGAGTAATAAATAAATAAGGTATCATTTTCAGCCGTAGCTATTTTTGTTAAGTCCCTTATTTTCTTTTCAATCTCTAATTTACTTTCATTCAGCGATACTATTATATTTTTCTTTGGCACACCCATATATTCCTTATTAACGAGCATTTGACGCAAGATCTTTATATTTACTTCCACATTTGGTATATCTCTCAGTCGTTTCTCGTTAGGATACTTGGATACGCCAATCAATAGAGCATAGAAGTTTGAAAAGTTAATCTTAGGTACTCCTATTTTCTTTCCGTTTCCTTGAACTACATTCGTCTTTGTCTCCTTTAAATTTTTCTTTGTTTCCATAGCTCGTTTTTTTATGGTTCATAAAAAATTAGTATTAAAAAAGTAGAAAATTTTAATCATTTTCTACTATACAAATATAAAATATAATATTTTTATATGCAAATTTTTCTTTACTATTTTATATTTTTATTTTACTTTTTGAAAATTTGATATAACTTTTTATTACTATTTGTATCTCGCTATTCATGCGCCATAGACTTGATTTGTTTGATATTTATGTTTAATCTAAGTTTATTATAGACATATTGTAAAATATTTTATTTTATGTTCTATAATATAGTATTT
>CAZWVR010000032.1:0-22214 GCA_964637235.1 uncultured Bacteroidales bacterium
CAATTAGAAAATCGTGTGGGTCATCCTCTTGATCCTAATACTCTTGTAGGTCCTATGATTGACCGTCAGGCAGTTGAAACTTATCAATGGGCTATTGAAGAAGCAATTAAAGAAGGAGGTAATTTGATATACGGAAATTATGTATATAGTGGTGGATTATTTGATACGGGAACTTATGTCAGACCAACTTTGATTGAGGCAAAGAATGAATTTAAGATTGTACAGGAAGAAACTTTTGCGCCTATACTTTATTTGCTTAAATATAATACTATTGAGGAGGCAATTGAGATACATAATGGTGTACCACAAGGTTTATCTTCGGCTATATTCTCAGAGAATTTGATTGAAGTTGAGAAGTTCCTTTCTCATGAGGGTTCTGATTGTGGTATTGCAAATGTAAACATTGGAACTTCTGGTGCAGAAATTGGAGGTGCATTTGGTGGTGAAAAAGATACTGGTGGCGGTCGTGAAGCTGGTTCCGATGCTTGGAAGCATTATATGAGACGTCAGACAAATACCATCAATTGGAGTTATGATATGCCATTGGCTCAGGGAATTAAATTTGATATTTAATTAGAATTGAGCTAAAAACAATTATAAAGGGACAGAGCAAAGTTAGGCCTCTGTCCCTTTTTTTGTTGCCTTATGCTCTCAGAAATAGAGTATTGTTATTTTTTTATAAAACCGAAAATTTTATCTCCTTGTTGTGTTTTAAAACGGATAAAGTAGGTTCCAGCTTTTGAGATATTGGTTAGTGGAATTGTTTTTTGTTTTTTTAATATACCTTGTTCTATGATTTTTCCCTGCATATCATAAATTTGATAGGCTTCTGCTTGAAAGTTGAAATTTAATTTATCGGTAGTAATTGTTGGATATATGATGGCTTTTTCCGCTTGTGGAACTATTGTAGGAGTTATTCCTGTAAAGGATATTGCGACCGAATCATCACGGTTGAAAGGATTTACAACAGCAAGCGTAATTGTAGAGTTTTCTTTTGCATCTGTTTCTGGCGGGAAATATGTAATATGTGTTTCTGTATAATCTGTATTAGCAGCGAGTTCTGTTGTATTTCCTATTTGTCCGGGTCTATCTACTTGTGCACATACTCCACAAGCGCATACTTCCCATACTGCACCTGGTGCTGTATATACATCTATGGCTTTAACAATAAAATGTATTGAGGTATCACTTCCATTGTGAACATAAAAGTAAAATGTTTCAGAACCATTGAGTTCAATGTTTCCGTTTAAGGTATTTCCTTGTGTATCTGTGAGGCTTATCTGAGCTTTCATACTCAGAATTGATAATAATACTGCTAATAAGAGACTGATTTTTTTCATAGCTATTTATTTATTATTAGGTTTTTCTTGGGATTTTTTAAGTAGTTTATCGATTTTTTCTAAGTTTTCCATAGTAGGATCTAAATAGAATTGTAATTGCGGGATTTTTCGTAGTTGATGTCTCACTCTATTGCCGAATTCATATCTAATTTTATTTTTATTGTATTGGATATCTCTGAAAATTTCTTCGGCGTCTTTTGTCGGGTATATACTGATATATACTTTTGCTATTGAGAGGTCAGGAGTGATTCTTACTTCTGAGACGCTTAGTAGTTTTCCCGGGTAGTTTTCTCTACCTATTGCAGCGATTATATCTCCGAGTTCTCTATATACTACACTTTGAATTCGTTTTAATCTTACTTGGTTCATTTTTTATTGTTTTTTTCGTTTGAGATTTTTTGTAAAGTTAGTTTAATTTTCACTATAATATCACCGTTTTGTTCCTCATAATATAAAGTTATAGAATTTTGGGAAGTTTCCAGAATATTCATATTTAGGGTAGTTTGTTGGTTTTTTAATATAAGTTTTTTTTCGTCTGGGCTAAGTCTCCATATGCCGCTGATAGTTTGATAAGCAGTGAGAGGAATATTTTCTTTATCGTAGTATATAAAAGTGCTATCGCTTAGGAATTGTATTTTACGATATTGAGGATATGCGTTTTTTAGTATATCTTTTTTTATTTTATCGATGGACAAATTTTTTAGTTCTTGTTGTAGCATATTAAGATTTTGTTGGTAGGCAGATTTTGTGCCTTCGTCAATATTTGTGGAATCTGATAATAGTTTTTTGTAATAATCAATTTTTTTTTGGAGGTCATTTTTTTGGAGGAAATAGAATGTTTTAGCTAAGGAGTCAATATTTAATACGGCAATATCTTTTATTTGCCAAGTGCCTATAATTCTTTCTTTTAAAGGTTTTTGGCAGGCATATATAAAGATAACGATTAGAAAAAAAGGGATTATTTTTTTCATAGATTAAGGATTTTTGGTTCAACACAAAGATATAAAAATAGAAGATAAATAAAAATTTGGTTATCTTTTTGGTCGTTTAAATATTTGTTTTATAGATTTTTTAAATTGGTGCCAGCGTAGTTTTCTATATCTTTTTTTATCTCTTTTTTTAATTTGTTTATTTTGTTTTTTTAATCTTTTTTGGACTTCAGGATGTTGAATTTCTAAAAATGCTTTTTTAAGAGTTTTTTGGGTTTTAGTGTTATAGAGATAAATTTTTCTTGCGGCTCTTTTAGCTCTAAGTCTGTCCCATATATTTAAATTTGAATATCCGGAGCGTGCCATTATATAAGCAGCTTGTTCGCGAGGAGTAAGTTTATATTTTTTAGCGTATTTTCTTAATTTTCGTTCTATTTTACTTGGACGATTTTTTCTGCTGAAAGAGATATGCGGGAGATAATCTTTCCAAGTTTTTTTCTTATAACTTACCCAACGGGCTGTTTTAGCATATCGTTCCAGTTTATGTTTGGTGTATGCTTTATTTAGTTTTTTATCGTGTTTATATGCGCGTTTGAGCATTTTTTTTCTCAGTCGTTCTTGGGAGCAGGGTAGTATGCACAGGGGTTTTTTACCTATTGAATCTACGTATGCTTCGAAACTTATTCTGTAATAGTAGTTAGTGCTATCTTCGGCAGGATTGTATACTGGTTTATATACTTTTATTCGTCTGGAGGTGTATCTGTGTTTTTTCTTTCTTTTCTTTTTTTTATGGATTTTTGTAGTATCCTGAATTGTTTTGGTTGAGTCATTTTTTGGTATTTTTAATTTAGCAGAGTGTTTTATAATTCCTTCCTCTTGTAGTTGAGCAAGGTCTTGGTCGCTAAATTCGATGAATGTAATTTTTTTAATATATTTTTGTTTTTGTTTTTGTTTTTTTAGAGCTCTTTTGTATGCTTTTTTTTCATCTGGTGTAAGAGAGTTTGGATCTTGTTGATATTTTTGTAGAGCGTCTTCTTCTTCGGGAGTAAGTTTGAATTTTATTTCAGGGTCTTCGTAGGGGGAGTCGCTTTTTAGTCTGTCTAATTCTTTTTGTTTTTTATCGAGCCATTTTTGTTTTCTTTTAGCGCGTATTCTTATGAACCATAGACGTATTAACTTATATTCTCTGACGAAAAAGTTTTTAGAATGTTTTTTTATATCGTTTTTACGTCCTTCGTAATTATCCAGAGCTGCTTTTTCTTCAAAGGATAATGAGTGTTTTTTTCCTTGTTTTAGTAGGTATTCTTCAAAGGCGGTTTTAGGTGGTTTCAATCCATCAGTTGAGAATTGCATAGTTAGAGGAGCCGGAGGTTTATTTATAGGTGTTCCATAATTACCGACATCTTGGCAAAAAGAATTTTTAAAAATAAAACTAAGTAAAATAAAAAGGAATATTTTAGTAAATTTGCACACCATAAATGAGGCTTATGAAAAGTTTTGTAAATATAGGCTTTTTTTTGTTAACGTTGCTTTTGTTTTTTTCTTGCAAAAATGGAGCCAACAAAATACCTTATGTTTATGTTGATTTTACGATAGATTTAAATAAACCTGAGTATGTGGATTTATCCGTACCGGGAGGGTATTTATATCTTACCGGAGGTTTTCGTGGTATTGTTGTTTATCGTGTAGATTTTGATGAATTTAAGGCTTATGAACGTGCGTGTCCTTATGATCCGGACTGTGGACGCGTTAATGTTATTCCAGATAGTTTAATAGCTGTTGATTCGTGTTGTGGCTCAGAATTTTCTTTAAAATATGATGGTGTGGTATTAAAGGGGCCTGCTCGGGAGCCACTTATGCAGTATAAAGCGATTTATTATCCAAATTCCAATTTACTTAGAATCACAAATCAATATCAATGAGGGAGCATATTATAAATTTTCTAAAAGGTTTTGCAATAGGAGCTGCAAATGTTATTCCTGGCGTATCCGGTGGGACTATTGCTTTAATAACTGGCATTTTTCAGCGTTTAGTAGATAGTATAAAATCATTTGATTTGGTGGCATTAAGATTACTTTTTAAAGGTAAAATAAAGGAATTTATTCAGCATACAGATTTAATTTTTTTGCTTGTGGTTTTATTTGGGGTTGGAGTAAGTATATTTAGTTTTGCTAAGCTTTTGAGTTATTTTTTTGTTAATTATCCTGTTTTTATATGGTCATATTTTTTTGGGCTTATATTAGCTTCTGTTTGGTTTGTAGGTAGAAGTGTTCAGAAATGGAGTTTAGACGTTATTTTAAGTTTTATAGTAGGCACAGCGATTGCTATTGCAGTAGTATTAATAAAACCAGCTTCTGCGAATAGTAGTTTTTGGTATTTATTTCTTAGTGGAATTGTAGCTATTTGCAGTATGATATTGCCGGGGCTTTCTGGGTCTTTTGTTTTAATTTTAATGGGTGAATATGAATTAGTTCTTAATGCTGTTAATGACTTTAATTTATCTATACTTATACCTGTTGCCTTAGGTGCTGTCATTGGTTTACTTGCTTTTTCGCATTTTCTTTCTTGGATTTATAAAAAATATAAAAATCAAACAATAGCATTATTGACAGGTTTCATATTAGGCTCTTTGGTAATACTTTGGCCGTGGAAATATTCATACGATAAATACGGAAATATAATTCCTACTGATAAATTTGGTAAATTGCTTACAGAGGCTCACGTATTTTCTTATAAAATGTATTTTCCCTCTATAAATGCTCTTTTTTTTATTGCTTTATTGCTTATGATAGTTGGATTTTTGACTATATATTTTTTAGAGAAAACTTCTAATAATGCTGAACCTGCTGGTAATGAGTAAATTATAACTTTTTGTTATAAAATTTATACATTTGATGAGTACTGCTATTTATTTAAAGCGCGAAATAATAAATAAATTGCCGGGAGAGCCTACCAAAGACCAAAAGACAGCAATAGAGGAATTGGCTAAATTTGTAGTATCAACAGATAATGAGAGTGTTTTTTTATTAAAAGGTTATGCAGGCACTGGGAAAACCACAGTATTAGCAGCATTGATAAAAGTCTTATTAAAGCACGAGATATCTGTTGAATTATTAGCACCGACAGGGAGAGCTGCCAAAATAATGACGCAAATGTCTGGCTATAAAGCCACAACAATACATAGGCGCATCTATCGTGCACGGGACCCGAAAAAGCCTTTTACGGATTTTGTCTTAAATCGGGAGCCGGCACGGGATACTATCTTTATTGTGGATGAAGCTTCTATGCTCGGAAATAAAACCGAGGGTAGAAGTATATTCGGGAGTGGTATGCTTTTAGACGATTTAATGGAATATGTTTATCAAATTAGTAAACGTTCTAAGCTTATATTTTCTGGCGATATTGCACAATTGCCGCCTATATCTATGGGTTTTTCTCCTGCAATGGATATTGCTTATATGCAGAAGTATGGACTAAACATTGTTGAAGTCCAAATGAAAGAAATTTTGAGGCAAACAAAGGATTCTGGCATATTGTATAATGCTACTGTATTGCGAAATTTTATTGATAATCAGCAGGTTGATATTCCTAAATTTTCAATAAATTATCCTGATTTTGAGGCTATAATGGGTGAGGATTTAATTGAAAAAATTACAGAAAGCTATGCAGAAAACGGTATAGATCAAACTTTGGTGATTACCTATTCTAATAAACGTGCAAATTTGTATAATGAAGGAATTCGTAAATATATTTTTCAAAAAGAGGAGAAAATTACAACTGAGGAGAATTTAATGATTGTTAAAAATAATTATTTTTGGTCTCAGATGTATAATCTACCTTTTATTGCAAATGGTGATGTTGCAATAATAAGCCAAATTATAGATTATCAGGATTTTTACGATTTATCTTTTGCAGATGTTGAACTTTACTTCCCTGATTATGATTTTTTTATTGAGACAAAAATATTATTAGATAGCCTTAGTATCAATCAAGCGGCTATGCCTTACGAAGTAATGCATCAGTTGTATAAAAAGTTAGAGGAGGAATATAGTGATATAACAGATAAGCGGAAAAGAATGGAAAAGATACGTAATAATAAGTTTTTCAATGCTTTACAGGTCAAATATGCTTATGCGATTACATGCCATAAGGCTCAGGGTGGACAGTGGAGAACAGTTTTTATAGATCAAGGTTTTTTTAATCCGAATGCTATTAGCCTGGAATATTTGCGTTGGCTATATACTGCGATTACGAGAGCAACAGATAAAGTTTATTTAGTAAATTTTCATAAAAGCTTTTTTCAATGATTTTAATTTCGCCGCTGAACTGGGGCATAGGTCATGCTGCCCGAATAATGACTTTTATAAGAATTTTTCAGAAATATAATGTGCCTTTTATTGTTGCTGCTGATGGAAAAGCTTATTATTTTTTAAAAAGATACCTCACTGATAATCAAATAGTTATAGCACCAAACCTTATAGTAAAATATCCTAAAAAAGGCAAGTATATGCCGTTAAAAATTTTAATTCAAATGCCTAAGTTTATACTTTTTATTTTGAAAAATAAATTATGGCTTAAAAAAATAATAAAAAAATATCAAGTTTCTGTTATTATTTCAGATAATCGTTTTGGTTTTAATCATCCTTTGGTGTATAATATATTCATAAGCCATCAGCTAAATATTAGAGTACCGGAGAAATATTCATTTGCTAAAAAATTGATTGATATCCTAAACTGCTATGAGATAAAAAAATATGACGAAGTATGGGTGCCTGATTTTTCTACTCGTGCGCTTTCAGGGGAACTTTCTCTACCTGTATGTAAAAAGATAGGCATAGTAAGATATATAAATCCGCTTTCTCGTTTTATGTTTTATAGTTCAATTGAGGAAATAGAGCTTCAATGTGATATTTTACTTATCATTTCTGGCGCAGAACCACAGCGTACAATATTTCAGCAGTTGCTTTTAGAACAAATGCCTACTGATAAAAAGATAGTTCTTTTAAGTGGCAAGCCAGATTTAAGTTATGTTTACAGAAAGAAAAACATAAAAATTTTTTCACACATAGATGACGATGTTTATATGGCGGCACTTATAAAAAAAGCCAAAATAATAATTGCTCGCGCTGGATATTCTACAATTATGGATTTAATAGCGCTGGGAAAAACGGCAATATTAGTACCTACACCGGGACAGACTGAACAGGAATATTTAGCCCGATATTTGCAAGAAAAACAACTATACATAAGTTTTGAACAGGAAAATTTTTCTTTTTCAGAAGCTATAAAAATATTTAATGCCAAGAAAAATCAATTGCAGAAAAATATTTTAAAACTTAGAAATTCACTGAAAATAAGTAACTTAGAAAATTTAATTTTAAAAAATTTACTTGTGAAATTATGAAAAAACTTAGAGTGCTTTATTTATTCATTTTTGTATTTCTATTTTTTTCAATTTCAGCACAAAATACCGATTTTGCTTCTTTGATAAATAAAAAGATTGGCTATACGTTGCCCAATCGTATGAAAATTATTCTTTTGCCCATAGAAAATTTCGGTAATAAGGTATTTACTTCTGTATTTTTTGATATAAAACCTTATAATCAGCGTATTGCAGGTGAACTTTATGCCATTAGTATATTAAACTCTATGTACTTAAATAATGGTTTTTTGCTTTATAAAAATATAATTTCGCAGCCAGAGGCTATTGATAGTACTCTCGAATTTATTTCCCAAATAATTACAAATCCTAATTATTCACAAGCCCGCTTAAATAGATTAAAAGCAAACTATAAATCTTTGTTTATAAACAACTCCATTGATAAACAAATAATGCAATTATGCTTGGGTAAAACTAATCCTTATGCACTATTGCCAGATAAAAGTTCCTTAAACAAATTGTCTGCTGACTATCTTAAACAATTACACAAAAAACTTTTTCAACCTCAAAATATAACTTTAATTATAACAGGAGAATTTAACCCTGATAGTGTTAAAAGACTGATTTATAAGCATTTTGCAAAATTAAGAAATACAGATTTTTCGCAATCTATTTATTCGCCAGTTAAAACTTCCTCTCATCAAGTTTTTTTTATAACAGCAGATAAACCTGTATTAAGTTTCTGTTATCCTTTATATATTCCGTTCGGCAGTAAACTTTATCCTTATTTTTTACTTTCTCAGCCACTTATGAATAAAAATTATCGCAATAATTTCAATATTTCAGAAGCTTATGTGCAAAAAATGTTTTTAGACTATACTAATGGGATATATCAGGGTTTTTTTAAACTAAAAATTTCAATGAAAAATTATGAGTTTTTAGGCGCTGTTTCACAGGCAGAGGTAGAATTCCGAAAATTAACGCAACCTTCCCAAAAAGAATTTGAAGCTGCTAAAAAAAATACACTTGTGAATATAAAAAAGCATTTTTCAGACGGTTTTTTATTAAATATGTGGCTATTTTTGATTAAAAAATTTAATCTCTCTGAAACCTATCCCGATTACCTAATGCAAAAAATTCAGGATATTAGTTATTATAATTTTTTACGGATGTATTCTAATATTTTTATACCTGATACATCCCGTATTATTATTGCTGGACGCGAAAATGAGGCATTATGTCAGTTATACTATTTGGCAAATGAATATAAAGTATCGCTTTTTGATGGAGACTTGCATAAGTATTCTGTTATACAAAAAGGTTTTTCCGCAAAAAAAGTTATTGATGACTATATAAATTATGTCCACGCAGATAAAAATTTACGACATATTGTAATATTTTTTGACGCTATCTATTATTTTAAAAATAGCAGAAAAAGCTTAACCCTTAAAGGCATTATATTAAAACGCACGCCTAATTATTACAGATATAAAACTGTCTTGATTAAAAATAAAGATACTCTGTTGCATTCATTGCAAATTACAGATGGCAAAAATTGGATAGATAGCAATGCTTTATATTCAAGAAAGCTTTCGCGTAAAGAATTTTTTGCAAAAGTTTATAAATCATATATTTTTCCTGAATTGTATTATGACACATTAGGCTATGAAGTGCGCCTCAAATGTGATACGGTTAATTTAAAACGACATATTTTTAAGGTAATGGTCTCCACGCCTCATAATGTCGTTTATTACGATTATTACGATATGAATAGAAAATTAAAGTTAAGAACAGAGATAGCAACAGTCGATACTATTGGTAAAGAACATTTCGTGGAAGTTATTGAATATGATGACTATAAACCTCTGGGTAAAAATTTACCTATTATGCCCTTTACTATTCGTGAAATTACTGATGATTATAATATAATTCTGAAAATCAGAAATATTGATACAGAAATTCATATTCCTAAATACCTATTCAAAATACCTTAAAGGCAGTTATAGGACAAAAGTTTATAGTTTCTTTTAAATATTGAAAGTTTTCAGATATATATTTTCTCCGTCAAACATTGCATAGGTAAATAATTTTAACCAATCTCCGAGTATAAGCATTGTTGCCTTTGGGTTTAGTTTTATTTTTTGAGCTACATGAATATGACCGATGACAAAATAGTCTATGTTATGTCTCTGAGCATAATTTGCAGCATAATTGACTAATGGTTCTTTTTCAGGGTCAAACTTTGGGGTTTTAGCACACGATGAATCTGAAAATTTCATAGCTATTTTGAAAGCTGTATCCGGATGTAAAATCCTGCCAAATATCCAGTTAATTATAGGGTTTAGAAAAATATATTTTTTTACCAAGCGATAATTTTTTTCTTTTGGAGATAGCCCATCACCATGTGCTATAAAAAAACGTTTGTTTCTAAGGGTTAGTATTGTAGGTTTTAAATATACATTGAAATTCAGTTCTTTATGGAAATAATCTTTTAACCATAAATCGTGGTTTCCTGCAAAATAATGTATTTTAATGCCTTTATCACTTAGTTGTGCTAATTTACCTAAGAAGCGGATAAAATATTTTGGTACGACGTATTTCCATTCGAACCAGAATTCAAAAATATCGCCTAATAGGAATATATCAGTAGCGTTATTTTCAATGCTTTCTAACCATTTTATTATTTTTTGTTCCCGTTCTCTTGATTTTCTATAATCTGGCATACCTAAATGGAAGTCTGAGGCAAAGTATATCATAACAAAGTGATTATTAGAGCAGTTTGTGTATCAGAAGTAATTTTATATTTATCGTTTATACGATAGCCGACAACCCAGATTATTTCATTATTGCTTTCTAATAGGAATACTTCTTTTTTTTCGAAATAAGGTAATTTTAGGTCTTTTAAGAAGTCGCTTAATTTTTTTGTACCTTTCATTCCCAGAGGTTGAAAGCTATCACCTGGGCGATTTTTACGTAGGATTAGTGGAAAAGAGAGTTTGTCATAATCTAAAAATGCCATTGTTGTTTTTTTTTCTATTTCAAATGGCTTGTTGCGTTTTTGAATTTTTAGTCGTATATATTCATTTTCAGTGATTTTAAATTCCATAGTTCCTTCTTGGTCATCAATATAGAAAATTTTGTCTTTTAAGGTTTTATGGGGTGCGAGCAGAAGGAAGTTTCTATCTTTTAATAATCTGTAATTTTTGGAGTAAAAAACTTTTCCCGGTTGTGCCTGAGCACTTTTTAGTATATTGTCTATTTGGGATATGCTGAAACCATAAGGAGCTAAAAATTCTATAAGAAATGTTTTTGCGAATTTATTTTTTAAGCATTCGGTTTTTATTTTTTTGTATTTTTTTTCTTCTGTAATGCACTGATTTTTAAATATTTGATATTGTTCTAAATAGATGTCATAAACTTCTTTAAGATTTTGCATTGTTTCTGTAATGTTGCGTTTGAATGCAGGATTTATATTTTCAAAAAGAGGTATAATCTGATTTCTGATTTTATTTCTGTGGAAAATATTTTTTTTGTTTGTGGAGTCTTCTACAAAAGGGAGATTTTGTTTTCTGCAATATTCAATAATTTCATTTTTATAAGCGAAAAGTAATGGTCGTACTATTTTGTTGTTTTTTACAGGTATGCCTAATAGTCCTTTAATTCCTGTTTTACGGGATAAATTTATCAGAAAAGTTTCGATATTATCATCGGCATTATGGGCTGTTGCGATATAGTCAAAATTGTGTTTTTGTAGCAGAGAATTAAAAAAGGAATATCTTAATTGACGAGCAGCCATTTCTATTGATATACCGTTTTTTTCTGCAAACTGTTTTGTGTTGCATTGTTTTGAAAATAAAGGTATTTTATAACGTTCTGAAAGTGTTTTAACGAAATTTTCGTCTCTGAAAGCCTCTTGTCCACGTAATAGGAAATTACAATGTGCAATAGCTATATTATATTTACTGCGGTATAATAGATCTAATAATGCCACAGAATCTGCTCCACCGCTTACACCAATCAGTATTTTATCTTTTTTATCAAACAAAGAGTGGCTATCTATGAAGTTTTGCATTTGTTTTAGTAGATCAGCTGTTTTGTATTTCATCATTGAGTTTTTTTATATCAAGCATATAGCAATTTTTATTGTCTAACTGAGCTTTTTTAAAGCCCATTTTTTTTAAATATTTTTCTACGGATTTTGTTTCTGGGAATATTACTATTTTATTATATCCGTCTTGTGCAAATTTTTTTGAATATTCTTTATAAATAAATCGTCCTACTTTAAAATCTCTATATTGCGGCACAGTGTAATCTAAGGATATTTTAAGAATATGCTCAGAATATTCGCGTCCCATAACTATTCCGGCGACGTTCATATCACGTAATACAAAAAAAGTATATTTATTTAGATGTGGCTTGTATTCAAAAGAAGGGAAAAATTTTTTTATATCTGAGTTATAAAATTTCAAAAATTCTTTAAGATAATAATTATTGCCTCTGACTGTAATTGTTCGGAAAAATTCTTTATGGAAATACATTTTTAAAAGATAATAAATATCTACGGCAGCAATTAAACTATTTAAAATTCCCACAGGTAAAGCTTTAATAAGAAAACCATAAATAGCGAACATTGTTGCTCCTGCTAAATTTAACCATCGCAGAAGCCTTACGGAATTCATCATCATGCCAAGCAAAACTATTACGGAAGCAAAGTATCCTAAAAGTGTGGCAAAATCCATTTTTTTTCTGCAAATAAAATCAGTTTATCGTTAACTATCAAAATTACTTTTCAAAGTTCTGCTTTTTTTTTAATTTTGATGTGTAAAATACAAAAATTTACTACGATGGAATTTAATACATTAAAGTACGACCAGAAAGGGAACATTGGGATATTGACCATTAGCCGTCCCAAAGCCCTTAATGCATTAAATGATCAATTTTTTGAGGAATTTAATTCCTTTTTGGATAATTTACCAGATATACGGGCGTTGATAATTACCGGAGATGGTGAAAAGTCTTTTGTAGCAGGTGCGGATATAGCTCAAATGTCCACTTTTGATCAAAAGCAGGGATATGAATTTTCCCGTACAGGACAGGAGGCTTTTTTGCGGCTTGAAAATTTACCTATACCTGTCATTGCAGCTATAAATGGTTTTGCACTTGGTGGAGGCTTGGAATTAGCAGCTTCTTGTGATATAAGAATTGCAAGCAAAAAAGCAAAACTCGGTCAGCCTGAGGTAAATCTCGGTCTTATTCCCGGTTATGGAGGTACCCAGCGTTTAGCTCGTCTGATAGGTCTGGGGAGAGCTCTATATATCTTACTTTCCGGAGATATGATAACAGCTGAGCAAGCATATCAGTGGGGGCTTGTAGAAAAAATTACAGAACCGGAAGATCTTATTCAGGAAGCATTAAAAATTGCACAGACAATAGCTTCGCGTGGTAAGAATGCAGTAGCTTTGGTTAAAAAAGTCACACGTAAAGGACTGGAAATGTCTCTTGAAGATGGCTTAAAAATGGAAGCAGAAGAATTTGGAAAGTTATTTAATACTGAGGAAACAAAAGAAGGTATAAGTGCATTTCTGGAAAAAAGAAAACCTAACTGGTAAAATTAAGCATAGAGATGTCTTATTTGGGGCTGTCTATAAGCTCAGAATATTTTACTTGTATTAGGCAGCCCCTCAAAATAGCTATATATAACAGAAAATACATTTAGTGCTCTCGGTAAGCTTATCGTTTTAATATGTCTGTTGGGAGCTTAATTACCAACGGCGTTTTTCCAATATCAATTTTGTTAGCATTAAGAATATTGTAATAATACTGAGGAAATAAATTACATCACGGGTATCTATTACTCCTCGGCTAATTGAGCGATAGTGATTATCAATTCCCAGATAATCAATTATATAAGCTATATCGCCCCATAGTTTTAATTGACTAATGTATTCAAAGCCAATAAAGAAGAAAAACATCAAAAGTATGCCTATAATAAAAGCTACTACCTGATTAGATGTAAGTGATGAGGAGAAGAGCCCTATTGCTACGTAAACTGCTGCTAAGAAAAATAAGCCTATATACGAGCCGAAAGTCCCGCCCAGATCCATTGCTCTATGACTTAGAAAGTATTGTACACTAATAAAATATACCAAAGTCGGTAATAAGGCGAAAATTACTAATATTAGACCGGATATATATTTGGCTATAACTATTTGAAAGTCTGTTAAAGGTTTAGTTAATAAAGTTTCCAAAGTGCCTATGCGTTTCTCTTCGGCAAAGAGACGCATTGTAATTGCAGGAACCAAAAATAAAAATACCCATGGTGCTATGTAAAATAGTGTATCAATGGTTGCAAATCCACTGTCTAAGATATTATTTTCTCCGGGGAATACCCACATAAAAAGCCCTATTATTATTAAAAAAACAATTATGACAATATAGCCAGTTAAAGAGCTCAAAAAACTTGCTATTTCCTTTTTTAATAAAGACCACATTTTTATTATTTTAATGCTTTACAAAAATATAAAAATCTAATGGAAAAAAATGGTGAATAAAAAAATTACAGAAAAATTGACGGATTTTTTGAAGCTTTAAAAGGGAGATTATAAGCAGAAAGGTTATGATGAATAAGTTAGTCGGGGTGGCAGGACTCGAACCTGCGACCCCCTGCTCCCAAAGCAGGTGCGCTAACCATCTGCGCTACACCCCGTCTTTTTATACTGCGGAGAGGGCGGGATTCGAACCCGCGGTACCCTCTTTTGGGTACGCCGGTTTAGCAAACCGGTGGTTTCAGCCACTCACCCACCTCTCCCTCAGGGTCGACTGAACTGGGACAAAACTACAAAATATTTATTTAAAAAGCAAATTTTTTTGTTCCTATTCTAATGTATTTAAAAATTCAACAACTCTATTGAACTGATCTATAAACTCTTCAAGACTTTCTTGGTAGATAAAAATTTTGTGTTTAAGATGTTCTTTTTTCCCTAATAAATTGTTAAATTTAACTTTGCTTTCTGTGATTACTAAATAAATATCGTTATTTTTTGTTTTTTTTACATCAAAAAAATATGTTCTATTTCCTGATTTGAATTTTCTTGAAAAAATAGTGAGATTATTATCCATTTTTTATAATTTTTACGGATTTAATTCTTGTTTGTTCAACTTCTTGTATTTCAAGAATACAGCAATTTAAAAATATTCTTTCTCCTTTCTTAGGGATACGTTCAAGTTTATTTAAAATTAAACCAGCTAAGGTCTCGTATTCATCAGAATGGGGCAATTGTATATTGTATTTTTCATTTAAATAGTCAATTTCTAAGCGCGCAGAAAAAATATATGTATTTTTGTCTATTATTTGCTCTTGCAGTTGTTTATCATATTCGTCTTGTATTTCTCCAAAAATTTCTTCAAGAATATCTTCTATTGTAACGATGCCTGAGGTACCTCCATATTCATCAACTACAAGAGCCATACTTTTGCTTTGCGAGATAAGGATGTTGTATATACGTTTAGCACTCATAGTTTCCGGTACAATAGGCATTTCTACAATGATTTCCTCTATACTTTTTGGGTTCTTGAATAATGCTAAGGAATGCACATAGCCTAAAATATCATCAATTGATTTTCTATATATCACTATTTTTGAGAGGTTTGTTTCTTTCATTTTTTCTATTAAATCCTCGATAGTCGCATCTATGGGTAAGGCAACTATTTCATTACGTGGTACAAGACATTCTCTGGCTTTTACTTTTTCAAAATCAAGCGTCCGTTTGATTATTTGTATCTCTTGCGCAATCTCTTGGTTATTATATTTTTTGAATTGCTCTATAAACCGATTTAAATCTGCTCGTCCGAAAAATTTGATTTTTGTATTATTATTTTTTTTACCTGAGACTTTGCGTATTATAAAGTTGCTTATTCCGATGGTAAAAGCTGTTATTGGGTAAAATAAATAATAGACGAGCAATATAAATGGCAGAAAAAATTTTAAAGTAAGATTAGAATTAATTCTGAATAAACTCTTTGGAATAAACTCTGCAAAAAATAATATGACAAGGGTAGAAATAATTGTTTGTATTAAAAGTATAATTAGTTCATTATCAGTAAATTGCTTTAAATATGGTTCCATTACCACAGCAGTAGCTAATCCATAGATTACCAAAGCAATGTTATTACCAACAAGCATAGTTCCAATATATAATCCACGTCTATCAACAAAATAAGATAGAATACGAGCTGCGAGTTTTTTTTGTCTTTTTTCTACTTCTAATTGGAAATTATCTATTGAGATAAAGGCTATTTCCATCCCAGAGAATAATGCAGAAAATATGATTGCTAATAGGATTACAATCCAAGGGTTCATATAAGGATTACTTTGCGGCAAAATTCAGAAAAAATTTTTGGAAAAAAAATTAATTGTGCAAAATATTGCTCTGTAAAAAATTTAAATACTTAACTGCTAAGGATTGTAATATTTTTATTTTCAATATATTGCTAATGCTCTTTTTTGTATCTATTTAAATTTTTGGTTTTGATTATTTTTTCCAAAGGAGAAAATTAAATATTTTTGTTGTCTAAATTTAAGCTTATGAGAACAATATGGTTATTGGTTTTGGTGCTTTTTTTGTCTTTATCATTAGATTCACAAGTTAAAATACTTTTTGATGCCACAAAAGCCGAAACAGCAGGTAATGCCGATTGGGTTATAGATGCAGATAATTGGAATTTAGGCTATAATCCGTATCCATATATTGGCGGTAATGAAGCTAATGCCCAGAGATATCCCACACCGTCTGAGCAGAATATAACACCTTCTACTTCTGAGGATTATTGGACTGGTGGAATATCTGCTTGGGGTGTTGAATTGGCAAAAGCAGGATATATAGTTGAAACTCTTCCATATGACGGAAGCATAACATATGGAGATCCTTCAAATCCTCAGGATTTAGCTAATTATAAAGTTTTTATAGTTTGTGAGCCTAATATTTTGTTTACTGCTTCTGAGAAAAATGCAATTATAAATTTTGTTCGTAATGGAGGTGGACTGTTTATGATATCAGATCACGATAATTCTGACAGAAATGGCGATGGATACGATTCTCCTTATATATGGAATGATCTTATGCAGAACAATTCAGTTGAGGAAAATCCTTTTGGTATTACCTTTGATTATGCAGACTTTACTGAACAGACAGATAACATTCCTTATTCACCAGATAATCCTATATTGAATGGTCCTTATGGTTCAGTCAGTTTAGTGGAATTTTATGGAGGAACTTCTTTAACTCTTTCTCCAAGCGATAATCCTTCTGTTAGAGGATTGGTATATAGGCGGGGATATTCTAACACCGGTAATACTGGCGTTATGTGTGCTTATGCAACTTATGGAAATGGTAAAGTTGTTGCTATGGGTGATAGTTCACCTGCTGATGATGGAACAGGAGATACTGGCGATCATCTTTATGATGGATGGTATGAGGATGCTAATGGAAATCATAGAAAACTTATTTTGAATGCTACTGTTTGGCTTGCACAATCTTCCTCTGATGTATCTATGAAAAATAAGCCGCAGATAATAATAAACCAACTTAACGGATATACGCAAATTTTAGTGCCATCTTTAAATAATAACTCAACTGCTTGGCTTAGTATATATGATATTACGGGGCGAGAAATTTTATCAAAAAAAATCTTAACTTCTGAATTTGTCCCTATTGAAATTTATAAACCCGGAGTATATTTTTATCAAGTAGCTTTTAATAATCGTATTTATAAAGGTAAATTATTGATTCACAACTGAATTTTATAATTTTACAAACTTAGCTCTTGGCATAAACGGATTGATCAGTTTTGAATTTAACTTAGAATTAGACGATAAAATATTTTAAATCAGTGCTTTATATAGTTTTTTGAGATTTATATAATTTTTTCAGTGTATTTACTTTTGCGAGAAATTTAAATTGCAAAATTTTATTGGCTTATAAGAATTTCTATACTCAATTGCTATTTTTTAAAGGCTTGAAGGGATTATTTTAGGGAATGTTAACTTATTTTAGTTGAACTATCCATACAGTTATGTCATCTCGTTGAGGTGTATTTTGCATAAATTCTTTTAAGGTTTGTAATAATATTTCTTTTTGCTCCTCGATAGGTTTATGTTTTATATTTTCTAAAAGTTTGTTAAACCTTTCGGAACCGAAACGCTTACGATTTTGATCATTTTGGTCTGTGTATCCATCTGTTGAAAGGTATAAAATGTCATTAGAATGTAAAATGATAGTTTGTGTAGTAAAGGGCTTATTTACTTTTGAGAATATGCCACCTATCGAGCGGCGTGTAGCATTGAGTTTATAGAGTTTATTTTCTGACTTTTTGTAATAAATTAAAGGTCTTTTAGCACCGGCATATTCAATAGTATAAGATTTAATACCATTTTGTGTTTCTTGTGTATTCAAGTATATTTTTACAAGTACGATATCTAAACCATCTCTGTTTGCTGTGGTTTCTTGTCTTAAAGCTTCTTTAATAGTTTGATCCGTATTTTCGAGAATTTCAGCAGGATCTCTTTTCCCTTTTTGAACAATTATTTCGTTTAAAATTCTACTGGAAATTATAGACATAAATGCTCCGGGGACGCCGTGACCGGTGCAGTCAACAGCGGCTGCATAACAAATATTTTCTTCAGGGATATGTAAAAACCAATAAAAATCACCTGAAACAATATCCTTAGGTAGAAATATTAGGCTTTGGTTGAAGAATTGACTAATATAATCGAGAGGGGGCAGTATGGTCTGCTGAATAGTTTGGGCATATTTAATACTTGCCTGAATTTGTTTATTTTGAAGTTCTATTTTTTCCTTCTGGGCTTCAAGTTCGTGATTTTTATCTAATATTTCGCGTTCATATCGTTTTATTGCTGTGATATCTGAGTCAAGAACGATAAGTTTTTCTATCTCTCCATTTTCGTTTAATAGAGGTGTTATTGTGGCTTGTATCCAAATTTCCTCACCTTGTTTATTTGTTGTTTTAAATTGATAGTTTACAGATTGTTTTGTTTCCAGAGCTCTCTTTATAGCGTCTTTTACTTCTTTTTTTCTTGTAAATTTTATTAAGTTAGGTTTAGTTCTCAATAAATCTTTCAAGGTATATCCAAAAATTCTTTCAAATGCAGGGTTAACCCATTCGTAATTTCCTTCTGCGTCTGTTATAATTATTGCATTATCAATTTCTTGGGCTACTATTGATAGTTTTTTCAATTCAATATTAGCTTTCTGCAATTCTTCTGCTTGTTTTTTTATCATTTGATGTTGTCTGCGTATCTCTTGTTCAGCTTGTTTTATTTCGGTAATATCAGTATCTATTGCAACTAAGCGAGTTATTTCACCGTTTTCGTCTAATATAGGTGTCAAAGTTGTTTTTACCCATAAGCTTGTTCCGTCCCGCCTTTTACCTTCTGTTTCGTAGGTTACGTTTACTTTTTCGGTTATACATTTAGTATAATATTCTTTTATTTTTGGATTTTGACTTGCCTTTATAATATTTCTATCTAATTCATTTATAAATAATTGCAATGTATATCCGTACATTTTAGTAAAGCCCGCATTTAACCATTCTATATTACCTTCTTTATCCATTATCAGAATACCATTTTGAGCGTTTTCTGCGACAATAGAAAGCTTTTCAAGTTCTTTATTAGTAGCTTCAAGTAATTTTGCTTGCTGTTCTATTTGTTCTTTTTGTTTTAATATTTTTGCATTCTTTACTTTAAGTTCCTCATTTATTTTTTTATTTATACGATATGCTCGTAGAATTATGAATGTAAAAATTAGAACAATTAAGAGGAATAAGCTGCCGAAAAGTATATATCCTCTTTGAGTTTGAATTTGTTTATTTGCACGGACGATTTTTTTATGAGCTTGTTTAATTTTTTCTTCAAGTGTTTTAAGTTCTTCTTGTTTAGATTTTATTTGTTGATTTTTGGTTTGCAATTGTTGATTTTTTTCTTGAAGTTCTTTTTGTTTTAAAGCAAGTTCTTTCTGTTTCTTCTTCATCAATAATTCCTGTAAACGGAGCATTTCCATATTTTTCTGCAACTGAGCTTCTTTTTGCGATATTTGAGATAGTAATGAATTTAACTGCTGTTTTTGTTTGTTAATTTGTTCTTTTTGTTGGATTAATAAATTTCTTTGCTTTGAAGTTTCTCTTTGCAAACTGTCTATTTCTCGTTTCTTTTTTTCTATTTCTTTTAATTGTTGTTGTAATCTACGCTTTTGTTTTTCGTATAATCCTCGCATTTCTATTTTTGTGCCGCCTGTAAGAATAAGTTTTTCAGATGGTTCTATGCCATGTTTACGCATTAAAGCACTATTTATTATTATTCTCCTTTCGTCTTGATTAAATGGCATAATATTTATCATTGTGTTATTTAAGTCGTTAAATCTGTCTGTCACTATTAATACTGGGAGGGTATCAAATTTGGCATTTATTTTATATATGTTATCCAGTTTGTCAGAGCCAATAAATAAAATGTCAGTAGGGAAAATTTTTTTATACCTTGTAAAACGATATATTTTAACAGGTTTACCTTTTATAGGTTTTTTATTAGCGACTATACTATTATATAGGTTGTTGTATCCTGTATATACACCTAAGGTAATTGTATCTTTTGATTTTTCATTAGGCCAACTGACTCCATTTACAGCTGTATAAAGCCATAAAGCCCGCTTATTATCATTTTTGCTATCTGCTGGGATATAGTCTTGATATTGTGCCAGAGCAGGAAAAACCATTAAACTGAAAAATACTATGTAAAAAAAACGAGTCATCTATATTTCCTAATTCTGTTGGTAAAAATAAAAAAAACAAATAAATAAAAAAATTTTTTATTTCAAAAAAAGCCTGCGATAGTTTTTTTAAATCTGTTGTGTTTTATAAACTAATATATAAAATCTATCAAAAAATATGTTTAGCCTACCAAAAAAGTTTTTTCTTTGTAATAAAAAAGTAATGGCGCTTAATTTTATATGGTTATTTTTATTGTTAACAGGCTTCTTAATTGGTTTTGTAAAATTTACATTTTTAGGTGATAATCAGATATTAAGCGATATAGTAAATAGAATTTTCGACGATGCCCAAACAGGTTTTAAACTTTCCTTAGGTTTAGTAGCTGTATTGTCTTTCTGGCTGGGAATTATGAAAATTGGTGAAAAATCAGGTGCTGTGAATTTTTTAGCTAAAGCATTACGTCCATTTTTAAAACGAATTTTTCCCAAAGTTCCTGAAAATCACCCTGCAATGGGAGCAATGGTAATGAACATTGCAGCAAATATGCTCGGTTTAGATAATGCTGCAACCCCTATGGGTCTAAAAGCTATGCGGGAACTCCAAGAACTTAATCCTGAAAAAGATACTGCCTCCGATGCTCAGATTATGTTTTTAGTATTGAACACTTCTGGTTTAACGATAATTCCCATAAGTGTAATTACGTATAGAGCTTCCTTAGGTGCTGCAAATCCCACAGATATCTTTTTACCTATATTGTTGGCTACTTTTTTTTCCACACTCGGAGGGCTAATTTTTGTTGCTATAATCCAAAAAATTAAACTTTGGGATCCTGTTATTATAGCATATTTAGGTTCTTTAACTGCATTAGTGTTTATTCTTATTTTTTGGCTGAAAGATATGCCCCCGCAAAAGCTACAAATAATTTCTAAAAACTTGACAGCTGTTATTTTGCTTTTAATTATTGCCATTTTTTTAATTAGCGGAATTGTAAAAAAAATAAATGTATATGAAACTTTTATAGAAGGTGCAAAGGACGGATTTAACGTTGCTGTTATGATAATTCCTTATTTAATAGCGATTCTTGTTGCAATAGGAGTTTTTCGTGTATCAGGAGCTATGGATTGGCTTATTAAAGCTATGAAATATATATTTTCAGCTTTACACATCAATACAGATTTTGTGCCAGCATTACCTACTGCATTTATGAAACCTCTTTCCGGTAGTGGAGCTCGCGGTATGATGATTGAAGCTTGTAAAACTTACGGCGTAGATTCCTTTGTAGCGCGTGTTGCCTCGACTATTCAAGGTTCTACTGATACTACTTTCTACATTTTAGCCGTATATTTTGGTGCTGTAAATATCAAAAAGACTCGTTATGCTGCAATAGCTGGCTTATTTGCTGACTTTGTAGGAATTATTGCTGCAATAATTATTGCATATATTTTTTTCTATTAAAAAATTGGCAAACACTAAAAAAAAATATGAAAACAACGGTTTTATTACTTTTAGGTTTTACATTTACATTCATTATTTCATGCTCTAAAAAAGACAGTACTAAAACCTCTGACACTAAAAAAATAACAACACAAGTAAATGACACCATACAGCAGAAAATAGATAATACTAATAACACTAATCATACTAAGATCTATGATTTTCAGCATTTTAAAGGTGCTATAAATGGAAAATATGCAATAACTTTGGATATAAATATCAAAGGCAATACCGTCAAAGGAATAATGTATTATGATAAAGTCGGACAATATATTGACATTACTGGCAAGT
>CAZWVR010000033.1:0-21900 GCA_964637235.1 uncultured Bacteroidales bacterium
AGTTGACGCTTCGGCTGTTGCGTCTCTTAATCCTGATGATGTAGATAGAATAGAAATTATTCGTTCTACTGTTGCCATTTATGGTTCTCGTGGAGCTAATGGTGTTATTGCTATATATACTAAGCAGGGTTATAATATTTTATGGGGTAAGTATCAAGGTAAATTTATTGGTTATGCGAAACCTTCAAAATTTAGTTATGTAAACACTGAAAATCAGTATAAAACTTATTATTGGAAGCCATGGATACATATTAGCAATGGAAAAGCTTTTATTAAAGTAAATTCTAAAAATATCTCAGATAAATTTAGGGTTATTATTCAAGGAACAACATATACAGGTGAGTTAATTTTTTTCCAAAGAGATTTTGTATTGAATAAATAAACTATTATTTTAGGCTAAACTTTCTTTACAATGAGACAACTGTTTTTTACTTTTATGATAATTTTATATTCATATTTTCTATATTCCCAGCATATATATAAGACAATAAGTGAAGCACTACTGAATCCTGACGATGTGCAAATTTTAGATTTGAGTTATCAAGCTTATGATTCTTTGCCAGATGATTTGTATAAATTTAGAAATTTGAGAGAACTTCATTTAAGAGGCAATCAGTTAAAGTATTTGCCACCTGAAATAGTTTTTTTATCTAATTTGCAGATTTTAGACCTTTCTGATAATCAGATTGAATATTTGCCTTTTGAGATTTATAAATTAGAAAATTTAAAAGTTTTGATTTTAAACAATAATAATTTGGATTCTTTGCCTACTTCTATGGATGGTTTAATAAATTTAAATGTTTTAGATATTTCTAATAATAAATTCTATTTTTTCCCTTCTGTTTTATGTAAATTACCCAATTTAAAGGAGCTTTATTTTTCGCAAAATTTTCTTTCAGATATTCCAGAAAATTATACAATGAGTAGTATTGAAATTTTAGACTTATCTTATAATAATTTTATGAGTTTTCCTATAGCTATTTTTAACTGTCACAATTTAAGGCGTTTAATATTAACAGGTAATCAAATTAGTCATTTGCCTGATGATATAACAGGTTTGGAACAATTGCAATATCTTGATATTTCTTTTAATCAGATTACTTCTTTACCATCTGGGATAAAAAGCTTAAAGTCATTAGAATATTTAATTTGTAATAATAATAAGATAAAAACAATTCCTGATAGTATAATAGAGCTAACTCGTTTAAAATATTTAGATCTTTCTCATAATATTTTGCTTAGCATTCCGCCATCATTGGCACATATACCGCATTGTATAGATATAAATTTAACTTATAATCATTTGAATAATTTACCTCTTGATTTTAAAAATGCTAAAAGTTTAAAGTATATAGGCATTTCAAATAATAATTTAACAGTTATACCTATTGAACTTCAAAAATTTAAATTATATTGATGAATCGAGTTTTAGGAATAGATCCGGGAACAAATTATATGGGCTATGCCGTAGTTGAAAAAAATACTAATAAGAATTTTTATTTACAGATATATGGAGCTTTGGAATTGAAGAAAATTACTGATATCTATGATAGATTAAGGATTATTTACAGAAAAGTTGACAATTTAATAAAACAATATTCGCCGGACTTATTGGCTATTGAAGCTCCTTTTTATGGTAAGAATCCGCAGAGTATGCTTAAACTCGGTCGTGCGCAAGGTGTTGCTATTGTTGCTGCTTTAAATAATAATTTGCAGATTGTAGAATATGCTCCTCGGAAAATTAAATTGGCTATTACTGGTAATGGAAATGCTTCAAAAGAACAAGTTGCTGCCATGGTTATTAAAATTTTAAATATTAAAGAAAAACCTTCTCGTTTTGATCAGTCAGATGCTGCTGCTGTGGCTTTATGTCATTTTTTTCAAAAACAATCGGACTATCAAACTAAAATATATTCAGATTGGAAAGATTTTATCAATAAAAATAAAAACAGAATTTTATGAATTTTAGCGATGCTGATTATTATTTTATGCGTGAAGCACTTAAGGAAGCTCATATTGCTTTTCAAA
Organism: uncultured Bacteroidales bacterium; assembly: GCA_964637235.1. Lineage (GTDB taxonomy): Bacteria > Bacteroidota > Bacteroidia > Bacteroidales > S143-33 > CAZWVR01. The sequence goes on from CAZWVR010000033.1 coordinate 2,029, forward strand.
AAGATGAAGTACCTATTGGAGCTATCGTTGTATATGATAATAAAATTCTTTCCAGAGCGCATAATTTAACTGAAACATTACAGGATGCTACTGCTCATGCTGAGATAATTGCTCTTACGAGTGCGATGGAAAAATTAGGAAGTAAATATCTTACAGATGCTGTATTATATGTAACCTTAGAACCTTGTATAATGTGTGTAGGTGCTGCCTATTGGTCTAAGATTTCAAAAATAATTTTTGGCGCTTATGATATAAAAAATGGTTTTTTACAATTTGATAATATTACTCGTAAATATTTTCGTTCTTTTATTCCTAATATTGAGGTTTATGGAGGATTACTCGAAGATGAAGCCGCTGATATTTTGAAAAAGTTCTTTTTATCAAAACGAAAATATTGAAAATAATAAAAAATAACTATATTTGGTATTCAAAAAAAATGATTACAAAAGAACAATTAGTTAGGGATTGGCTCCCCCGTTATACTGGTAGAGCTTTGGAGGATTTTACTCAACATATTTTGCTTACCAATTTTAATAATTATTTGGAATTATTTTCCTCATGGTATAATGTTCCAATTGTCGGAAGAGATAAACCTATGCCCAATGTTAGTGCCGAAGGAATAACTTTAATAAATTTCGGAATAGGAAGTCCTAATGCTGCATTAATTATGGACTTATTGAGTGCAGTAAGTCCAAAGGCTGTGCTATTTTTAGGTAAATGTGGGGGATTGAAAGAAAAAAATAAAGTGGGAGATCTAATTTTGCCTATTGCAGCTATACGTAGCGATGGTACATCTGATGATTACCTACCTCCGGAGGTTCCTGCTTTACCAGCATTTAGCTTGCAAAGAGCTGTATCTACAAGTATTAGAGATTTTGGTAAGGATTATTGGACTGGAACTGTTTTTACTACCAATAGAAGAGTATGGGAATGGGACGAGCGTTTTAAAAAATATTTGCAGAAAACACGTGCTATGGCTATTGATATGGAAACAGCTACTATTTTTATCGTAGGTTTTGTAAACAAAATTCCTTCTGGTGCATTGCTTTTAGTTTCTGATCAGCCTCTTATTGCGACCGGAGTTAAAACTTCTGAGTCTGACAAAGAGGTCACAAGAAAATATACAGAAATGCATCTTAAAATTGGGGTTGAGGCTCTAAAAATAATTATTCACGAAAAGAAATCTGTAAAACATTTGCGTTTTGAGTAATTATTATTATTTTTGTTAAGGCATTAACCTTAAAATGATTACTGATGTATAAAAGAGTATTTTTTTATCTCGGGATAATTTTAGTTTTTTCACTTGTATCTTGTAAAAATGAAAAAAATTCTGACTTAAATAAGATTAACGTAGATACTTCTGACCAACAAATTGATGTTAATAAAGCTAAGGAAATAATTTATATGTTGCCTAATCCTACCGAAACTGCTTTAATTATAAAGAATTCTCGTAATACGTTTACTGATGAATATCTCTGTCCCTATCAATATGTTGATAGGTATAATACTTCTGTTGAAGAAGCTTTGGCTCTTGGAATATATAGCACAGATTTAAGTTTTCTGACTATGTATGGTGAGAATCAGAAAGCTGTTGAATATGTCTCTGCCGTAAAAAAATTGTCAGAACGCTTAGGTATAATAAAAGTAATAAATGATTCTTTAATTACGCAATTGCAACAAAATATTGAGAATAAAGATAAAGTCGTCTCTATTATTTCTGAGACATATTCAGATATGAGAGCTTTTCTTGAAGAAAATCATCGGGAAGTTTTAGCTGCATATATGATAACTGCTGCCTGGGTCGAAGGTTTATATCTCTCAGTTAATTTAGTTGATAATGTGAAAACGGATACTACTTTAATTCCTATTATTGTTGACCAAAGATACTCATTAGATAACTTAATTGACTTGCTTAAAGTTTATCAAAAGGATGAGAATGTAAAACTTAAAATACAAGAGCTTAAAGAGTTGAAAGATATATATGATAAAGTAAAATTGCCTATGAAGGAAGAAGTTTTTGACGCATTAAAAACTAAAATATCTTTAATTAGAAATAGTTATATAAATGAACTATAAACCAAAGGCAATGAAAAAAATATTTTTAATATTACTGTTTTTAGTCCCTATTATTACTTATGCTCAGGAACTTAATTGTAAAAAATTTACAAAAAATTCTGCCATTGATTTACTTGGTGATTTTATTCTGTCCGGAAGAACACATTCTCTGGAGTTGGCAGAAGGAGAAGAAGTTGTGGTTTTTAAAACAGTAAGTCGCAATTTAGTTTATAAATTTGTTGTCATTGCCGATAAACATATCCCCCAACCGCGTTTCCTTATCGCAGATTGGGATAATAATATTATTTTTGATAATGCTAAGCATAATTTTCAAGATACTTTTGTGTTTCCTTGCGATAAAACTCAAAGAATTAAAATTTGGATAAAAGTACCGGGTAAAGATGCTAATAAACGTGGATGTGTCAGTCTTGTTGTAGGTGTAAAGACACAGTAATGCGTTATGTTTTGTTAGTTGCAATTTCGGCTTTGTATATTAAATTCCTTTTTGCCCAAGATACCATACAAATAAAACCCGTAGAAGTTTTTGGTAATAGACTCTCTTTGTTTGATGTAAATACTAATGCTCAGAAAACTAAGTTTTTGTCTTTAAATAATTTTTTAGTTCAATCTCCTTTTTTTGATGTAAAATCTTATGGGAATACAGGTATTTCTACTGTAAGTTTATTAGGTCTTGGGGCTTCCCATACTCAAGTTTTATTTAATAATATCCCTCTGAATTCTCCAATGAGTTCAGAGGCGGATATTTCTTTTTTACCTTTTTTTTTCGTAGATAAAATCAAAGTTATACCTGGTGTTTCATCTTTAAATATTGCAGATGGAGCTTTTGGAGGCAGTATAAATGTTAATGTGGCATTTTCTGATACTAATTTTTTTGAAACAGGCGTAGCGAGTTTTCATACTATATTTGATTATTTAAAATATACCACGCGCATACACAATGGCATTTTTTTGTTTAAAACTGGCTTTTTTTATACTAAGAACGATTTTAGCTATATAAATGAAACTTTACCTACACGGCCTAAAATGGTTATGAATAACTCTAATTTTTTTTCTTTACCTATGCTTTGTGCCTATAAACTTAAATTTTCAAGAAATATATTAAAATTGTTTACTTTAAATTTTTATACAAATAGGCAAATACCTCCAATTCTTACTTTTTCAGGATTATCAAGAATTGAAAATTTAAAAGATATACACAGTATTTTTATTTCAGACTTTTTTCATCGAGGACGCTTATTTAATTATAAAATAATTACTGCTTTAAGTTTGGGATATGAGCATTATTTTTTAGGTGATAGTATGTTTTCTGCTGTCAATACCAGAACTTTTATATTGCGAGTTAATAGCTTTAATAAATATGCTAATTTTTATACTCGATTTAAAGTAAGAAAAAGACGTTTATCAGTTTCTTTTAATTTAAATGGTGCTTATGCTACTACCTATGATAGTATTTTTAATATTGGATATTTGGGGCGTAGATATTTTTTGAATACAGTAATAAACTATGAGATTGGTCATCGTTTTTTTAAATCTTTTTTAGTTAAGCCAATACTGAATGATTCTCTTTTTTTATATCCCACTATTTTGCTACGCTTAGGTGGAGAATTTTGGAGTATTAACATAGGCAATAATATAAAATTCCCTTCTTTAAATGATTTATATTGGAACCCAGGTGGAAATGTTAATCTTAAACCTGAAAAAAATTTTTATGGAGATTTTTCTTATTCTTACACTTATAAAACGTTTTCAGTTAGTTTTTTTACTTATATGACAGTTGTTTATGATTGGATTATTTGGCATCCTACGGTTTTTGGTTATTGGACACCTGATAACCTTAATAAGGTGTTTTCCAGAGGTTTATTCCTCAAAGCTTTTTATTTTAATACCTTAGGTAAATTTAAGTACTCAGTTAATTTAAATTATGCTTTGACATTAACACAAAATTATACTCCCAAAAATTTTTCTGCAAATGCCTATAAAAAGCAACTTATATATATACCTAAGAATAAATTTTCTTTTTCTTTTCTTATTCAGTATAAACATTTTCAAACAAACTTAGCAGGAATATATATAGGCAAGCGTTATACAACATCAGATAATAATGAACGTTTTGCTCTTGACCCTTATTTACTAATTAACTTTTATATTTTTTATCAGTATAAAAGTTTTCAAGTTTTAATACGAGTGAATAATTTGCTAAATAAGCAATATTATAATGTTCCTTATCGTCCTATGCCCCGCCGTAATATGTTATTGACATTCTCTTTTAGATTTTAAACCGAATTTACTTTCAATATATAATTCAATTCTTTTGTCATTTTATCTTTCATTTCTTGCGAAACAATGGACAATGGTACTGGCGGATATTTTGCTAATTTTTTGTTTGTTTTAATATAGACTATTAAAAACTCTTTGATATTTTTCTTGATTATTTCATATTTAACTAATTTATTTATAGGAATTTTTATAGCTTTTGGCTTTCTGAAAATAGGTATAGCTGAATAGAATTTTATAACTATTTCTTTATGATTTGTTTCAAATTGTACAAAATACGGTTTTTTAATAAGGATATAAATGAAAGAAAATAGACCAAGTATTAAAATTACAATATTGGGTAAATCTATTTTGTCGAGAATCATAAAAGCAAGAGCAACTAAGATAATCATGATGGAAAGAATAAAATATAAGCGATATTTCCCTGTTTCAGTAGCGTTATTGACTTTCATTTTTTTGCACAAAATTAAAAATTATTTTTTTATAGTTTTCAAGATATCTTCATTCATAGACATTTTAGAAAAGCCTGCTATTAGTATTAAAATGGTTAAGAAAGCCATTAAATTTCCGATATATTCACCTGAATTTACATAGTAAGTAAATACTTTTAACGGGCTTATAGTCAGGTAATTATTTTTTATTTTTTTTACTGTTCCGTCGGGTAAGTAAACTGTTTTATCTATAACTGATATTATAGTTTCAAAGGTTTGGATCGCTATATTTTTTATGATATTTGGATATGCTTTACCGTAGAATATTAAAAAATTACTATAATTTAGAATTAAGGGACGGATTTTTTCACAGTTGTATATATCATTGCCTAAGAGAATACCTATATTATTTGAATCGTTTAGTATTGAGGGTCTATCTATTTTACTATATTTACTAAAAAACTCAATTCCTCCGTGATTTATATAAGCCACAGTTGTAGAGTTATTTGTTAAAGTTCTTAGATTTGTGGTCTTTGTTTCATTTGAAAAGATTATAATTCCTTTTTTGCTTTTATTCAATAACTTATAAATATTTTTTAATGAGTCGCTTAGAAATAATTCTTTTATATTTAAATACTGAGTTTGTAAAATAATATAATCAGGGATTTGATTTATTTGATTTATTGTTAGTTGAGCAAGTTTATTTAAACTTGAATATAGGCTACCTTGACTTTTTTTATTATTTATAAATACTGTAAAATTCGCTTTTGGTTTTAGTTTGTTTAGTTGTTTTTTTAGTAGAAAATTACCAAAAATAGGCAGAGCAATTACAATAGTCAAGGATATTATTCCAAGAATAAAGTTTTTTATGTCAAAGGGTTTTAAAGTGATTATTATATTGAAAATAAGCAAGTTAATTAGAAGTATCCATAAAGAGGAGCCTATTATACCTGTCATACTGTGCCAAAGTTGAATATAGCCATAGTTTCCTAATATTATTGCGGGAAGGGGAGAATCTGTAAGTAAGCTTAATCTTTCTATTGAAATTATTATGCCTAAAAAGATAAAATAACCATAAAAATTGTTTATTTTTTCTCTAAATAAGTGGAATAAACTTAGTAAAAATGCATAAATTATGGATGTTATTAAGGAAAATATAATATAAGCAGAGAGGGAATAACTTAAAAATTTGAATGTACTAAGAGTATATATAAAAATGGGCAATATCAAGTATCTAAAAAAGACTATAAAATTTTTTTTGCTCTGCAATAACTGATTTTCCATAATTAGTATAGGTACGAATGCAAAATATATGAAAATGGGAATTTTTACAGCTACTGCTACTACAAATAGAATGGCAGAAAGTAAACTGAGCAATAGATTTTTCATCTTCATTTATTTTATTACATAGTAAAATGTATCTCTCTTTGCGACGTTGCCGTTAAATCTGATATATTTAAATGCAATTGTTGTTTTCCCTTTTTTTATTGCTTTAAAAATAAATGTTTTGATAATAGGATATCCTACATAACCTCTGTTTATAAGACTATCTGGAACAGTATTTTCACTTTTAGTTCCAATAAATTTTAGATTTTTATCCCCCTCCAAAAATTTCCATTCCCAATGGAAACCCGTAGAATGATTTTCTTTCAGCGATATTGATATTGTATCTCCCACTGTAACTTTTTGATATTTATTTTTTTCGTTTGCTGTCATTTTTTTTGAAGTTTTACAGGAATATAATATTCCGATGATTAAAATAATAATTGTAATGACTGTAAAAAGTTTTTTCATAGTTTACTTTTTTATTTTTGAGAATTTTTAGAAATAAATTTTACTTTGTAAAAGTATAAAGTATATTGTAAAGAAAAAAATTATAGAAGGTGAAGTTGAAAGTAATTATTTCGTATTTTAAAAAATTTATTTCATTACATTTTCCGGAACAGATATGGATAATTACTCATTTATTTAAAGCTTCGGAAGCGTATAAAATTTCAGAGTTAGTTTTAAAAATAGCAAATGATCATATTTCTGATCCTGTTTTAGATGGGGATTATAGTGGAGGTATGGTTGATGCATTTAGACACTGTTTATGGATGGCTATGCTTACAAGGCGTTTTGGTGCTAAGTTTGCCAGAAGTTTGGGAAAGGTTCACGAAAAAAGTAATTATATAGATTATAAAAAAAGGCTTTTAGAGGAAGATAAATTACCTGATTTTCCTGCTACAAAAATGGATTTACTTAATAATGAAGTAGGTATTTATATAGGCAAAAAATATATGAAACTGTCTGATGATGAGCTTATTGCAAAAGTAAAAGATTTTGTTTTAAATGGATATTGTTGGAAAATTAAAAAAGATGAAAATGGAAATTATTTGAATATTTATAACGAAATAATTGATAAGCGTGAATGGGAAGGTAAATGGTTTACTCCAAAGGTTTTAGTTCCTTCTGATTTCAAAGTATTTAGCTTAAAGTAAAAGACATTGTTATGTTCATTCGCAAATGATTTTGTTATAGAAGGGCTGTCAGGAATAGGTGTAATAAAAAAATCTTGCATAAAGTATGATTTGACAGCCCTTTCTGTTTTTTAGTCTTTATATTCTTTATTTTCTTTTTCTTTTTTCTTGTTTTTCAATGGCATTGTAATAGAGAAATAAGGATTTACGTAGTGAGTAGCTGTAAAGTCCATATTTTTAAGTAAGGCATAGGTCCAACGGAAATCCAATCCAGCGTTGAATTGTAGGAAATTTTTTAGTTGGAAAAATGTATATCCTACACGGGTATGAAATAGTGTATTATCTGTTAAGTATAGTATGTCTGAGAGTTTAGTAATTTTTGCTTGATAGATGTATGTAAAAAATGTTATTTTATCTGATAATCCACTTAGGTCTATACCTCCATAAAATTCTGCTGGATGCTCTTCGTTTATTTTATCCACGAATTTTATACTGGATTTGAGTATAATTTTATCTAATACCGAGGCGTGAATCATGGCGTAAGTTCCATGATCGGCTTTTGAGTTAACGAGGTTCCATATAGCCATATCTTTATCCATTTCGTATGCGTAGTTAAAGAATCTTGCTATATAGTAATCTGTATGCCAGAATTTTTCAGCTCTTGCATCGATTTTAAGGAGGTTTCCAAGGAATCTGAATTTAAAGTCTGAGCCGATAGAAAAGCCATATCCGCTTTTGTAGTTAAGTCTATGTTCATTAGGAAATTTATTTATATATTTTTGTAGTGAATCTGAGTTAACTTTGTCTATCATACTTGCTTGTGTATAGAAGCTCCAGCGTAGCCATCGCCAGTTGAATAAATAAAATCCCATATCAGCTTGATATGCAGTAATTCCGTTTTCAAGGAAGTAGTTATTTCTGATTAGTATAGAGTCATTTTTTATCCAAGCTGTTTTATCGTGATCTGTTATGAAGCCAACACCGATTTCAAAGGTTTTTATTATTGGGATATTTGTAGCACCGAAGGGTTTATAATAGGGGCGTACACCGAGCAGATTGAATGATTTTAGATTTAGGTCGCTGTATATTGCTTCCAGTCCGAATTTCTTTTTTATTACGAAGTCAAATTCTAATCCGAGTTTTCTTTTATCAAAACTTGGGGAGTTATTATATTCAGATATCATAGCGCCGAAGCCTAATTGACTATCGTCCAGTTCACCGATGCGAAAGTATAGAGGGTCTCGTTTTTTTACTCCATATCTGAAATAACGTATCATTCGGAGATAGCCTACACCGTCTTTAAATTCGTCCATTCTAAATGAGCCATCTTCTAAGCTAAAGAGTAGAGGTATATCTAAGCCAAATCCGATTTTTCCGAATGCGAGATCTGGTTTAAAACGTAGTCCTACATATTTCATACCGCCGATATCTGCGTAATTTAAGCTACCAGTAAGACCTTCTGTAATATGCTCTATTTCAGGTATTTCATAGTTTTCGTCGGTTTGATTATTATTTGAGTTATCTTCTTGTGCTTGTACTAACAGAAATGGCAGCAGCATAGTGATCAGAAATAGAAATAATTTTTTCATATTATATGTTTTTGAAGTTTTAGAAAACGTCTTCAAATTCGGTATTTGGGAAATCTATTATTTCGTCATCATCATCTGTATTTATGTTAGAGTCTATTATCAGTTCATCTTCGTCATTTTCTATAAATGCGTCTGTATAATTTACAAATTTAGCATATTTATCTATGAAACGCAATGGGATATCTGTCACGGGCCCATTTCTATGTTTGGCGATAATAATTTCGGCAAGTCCTTCGGTTGATTTGCCGTCAATTTCTGTAATACCGAATTTTTCGGGTCTATGGATAAAAATAACAATATCTGCGTCTTGTTCGATAGCACCTGATTCTCTAAGGTCAGAGAGTTGAGGTCGTTTAGCTCCGCTACGGTGTTCCACTGCTCGGTTTAGTTGAGAGAGCGCGATAACAGGGATATTTAGTTCTTTTGCAAGAGCTTTTAATCCTCTGGATATATGGCTTACTTCTTGTTCTCTATTGCCTTTAGTTTCGGGAGGTCCTGTCATAAGTTGCAAATAGTCAATAAATATTATATCAATATTGTGTTGGATTTTGAGGCGTCGAGCTTTGGCTCTAAGTTCAAAGAGGCTAATAGCAGCTGTATCGTCTATAAATATATGGGCATTTTCTAGTGGTTTTATTCTTTTTTCCAGTTTTATCCATTCTTCTTGTGATAATTTCCCGGTTTTAATTTTTCCGCTGGATATTTCGGCTTCTGATGATATAAGTCTATGTACTAATTGCATTGCAGACATTTCTAAGGAAAAGATAGCTACATTTAGTCCGTAATCTACTGCCATATTTCGTGCCATTGAGAGAATGAATGATGTTTTACCCATAGAGGGTCTTGCAGCTACGATTATTAAGTCTGAATTTTGCCATCCGGATGTAATTCTATCGAGTTCGGTAAAGCCTGATGGTATGCCACTTAGTGTTATATCTTTTTGTCCGATTTCCTCCATTTTATCTAAGGCTTCTTTTATTACTTCGGCAATTGGTCGGATTTCATTTTTTATATTATCGGAGGCAATGTCAAATAATTCTTTTTCAGCTTTATCCAATATTGTTTCTATTTCATTTTCTTGGGAATATGCCATTTTTTGAATATTATTTGCAAAATCAATTAATCGTCTGAGAATATATTTTTCGTATACTACTGATGCGTGATATTTTAGATGAGCTGTTGTACCGACTTTTTGAGCGAGTTCAGTTATGTAGATAGCTCCTCCTACTTCTTCTAATGTTCCGTCTTGTTCCAATTGTTTTATTACAGTAAGGGTATCTACTGGTTTATCGGCTGCGGAAAGTTTTACAATTGCCTTAAAAATTTTTTGATGTTTTTGGTCGTAAAACATTTCTGGACTCAGAATGTCTATAATTTCAATATCTGTTCCCGGTTCAATGAGGATAGCTCCTAAAACAGCTTGTTCTATATCTGTAGAGTGGGGAGGCAGAGTATTTAATTGTTCCATAAATTTTTATTTTTCTGTGAATACTCCATAAGAGATAAATTTATTCATTCTTTCTTGTAGAAGTTTATTAGGAGCGATTGTTTTGAGTTTTTTTATATCTTCCAATATTACTTTTTTTACTGTTTCAAAAGTTTCTTCCCAATTATTATGTGCGCCTCCTAATGGTTCTTTTATGATACCATCAATAAGTTTATTTTTGTACATATCTTCTGCTGTAAGTTTAAGAGCATCCGCAGCTTCTTTTTTGTATTCCCAGCTTCTCCACAGGATTTGGGAACAGCTTTCGGGAGAGATAACAGAATACCATGTATATTCCAGCATATATATTCTATCTCCTACTCCTATACCGATGGCTCCTCCTGATGCACCTTCACCGATTATTATTACGATTATTGGTACTTTAATTTTAAACATTTCGTATAGATTTCTGGCAATAGCTTCTGCTTGTCCGTGTTCTTCAGCTTCTATACCGGGGAATGCACCAGGAGTATCAATTAGAGAAATTATAGGACGATTAAATTTTTCAGCAAGTTTCATGAGGCGGAGGGCTTTTCTATAGCCTTCCGGATTTGCCATACCGAAGTTTCTATATTGTCTTTCTTTTGTATTGTGCCCTTTTTGATGACCTATAAACATTACTATATTCCCATCAATATTACCGAATCCTCCTATCATTGCTTTGTCGTCTTTGCATAATCTATCTCCATGGAGTTCTATAAATTCGCCTTTGGTTAGGTATTTTATATAATCCAGAGTATAAGGACGGTCTGGATGTCTGGAAATTTGGACTTTTTGCCATGGCGTAAGGTGGAAATATATTTCTTTCTTTTTTTCTAAGATTTTTTTTTCCAAAGCTTTGATAGCTTCACTCATATCTATTTCAGATTTATTTCCAATTTGTTTTAGATTATCCAGTTGTTTGTATAATTCTTCCAGTGGCTTTTCAAAATCAAGTAAATGCATAGTTCTTATTTTAATTAAGTACAAAAATAAGTTTTTTTAATGAAAATAAAAAGAGTTATTTTCTGACTTATTTTTTTTATTTGAGATTTATAGCATTAATACCTTAAAATAATGCAACTTTTAGCTTTTTTTTTGTCTTTTAATTGGAAAAATTTAAATTATGGGTAGAAGTTTTTTTGTACTATTTTTATTACTATCTTTTTATTCATTAAAGGCACAGATTACAACCCCTCCACCTAATATGAAAATTACTGATATTTATGGGAATTATCATAATTTATATACAGATATGCTTTCTGAGGGGAAATATGTTTTTGTAGATTTTTTTACTAATACATGTACTTTTTGTCAGTATTATGCTCCTATTGTAGATAGTGTATATAGATTTTTTGGTTGTGGTTGTAATAATATAGATTTTTGGGCATTAAATAAATATTCTGGCAGTGATAATCAGTCGGTTATGGATTTTGCAATACGTTATGGAATAAGTTTTACACCATTTAGTGCAGATGGTGGTTCTGCTTATGTTTCAGATATTTATAATGTGCCATATACACCATATTTTATTTTAATAGCACCTGATACGAGTTTAGCTATGGATAATCCACAGTTTGAAAATGCGCAAGAGCTGATAGATACTTTATTAGCGATAGGATTAACTCCAAGTGAATGTACAGGGACAAATTTTTATTATTTTGAACTTCGAACTGCTACTGATACTTTTTTAGCAAATATTAATACTTCCGAAAAGCATATTATTATACAAGTCACTGATACATCTGATATTTCTCAGGCAAAAGGTTTTTTTATTGTTTCAAGTAATGCAGAAGTTTTCATTGATGGTCAATTGCAAATTAGTGATAGTACTATAAATGATTTTTCTAATGGGCTAATTTATACAGTGCAAGCACAAGCAGGAAATCAAGAACAATGGCAAGTTATAATTCAAAGAGTTCCTACTTATGTTCATCGAGGCAATAGAATTGTATATCCAAATCCTACACAAGCTATTTTGAATATACCATCTGAGTTTATAGGAGGTTATTATAGGATCTATAATAGTGAAGGTAGGTTATTATTGATGAGGCATATAAAGAAATCCCAAATAGATTTATTTAATTTACAGCCAGGTATTTATTATTTAATGTTGGAAAAGGGGACTTATATAAAAAATTACAAGATTATGAAGCATTAACTTCCTTGAAAAATTTGCATCTATCTATTGCTATTTGTATAAAAGCAGCTAATTATTAACCTAAAATTAAAAAATATGAGACATTTTGGTTTTATCTTTTTGTTGTTTCTGAGCTTTTCATTGCTCGGACAAAATTCAGTGCAACTTTTATCCCAAAAGGGTGAGAGGACGAGATTAAAATTAGTTATCTCGGATTATCATTTAAAGTCAGTAAATACGCCGAGAGGAAAGGCATTTATTGTTGAGGCACCTAATGGTGCACCAATATTAAAGAAAGGAGCGCCGGAATTGCCAAGATTTTCTGCTTCGCTTATTATTCCAGATACAAAGCTGATGGCTGTTAAAATTGTTGATGCTAAATACAAAGATTATCAGAATGTTAATATAGCTCCTTCAAAAGGTAATCTAACACGGAATATAGATCCTTCGACAGTCCCTTATACTTATGGAGAGATTTATAATAAAAATACATTTTATCCTACTCGCACTGCTGACTTGGGAGACCCTTATATCCTTCGTGATTTTAGAGGACAGGTAGTATATTTTTATCCTTTTCAGTACAATCCGAAAACAAAAACATTAAGGGTATATTCGGAAATAACTCTTGAGGTTTATCCAGTTGGTAATGGAGGTAAAAATGTTTTTCATAGGCGAAAACCTCTAAAAAAGATTGCCTATGAGTTTGAGCAAATTTATAAGAGGCATTTTCTTAATTATGAGCAAATTATAAGTAAGTATACTCCACTGGAAGAAGAGGGAAATATGCTTGTTATTGCATATGATGATTTTGTTGATGATATGCAGGATTTTGTTTTGTGGAAAAATACAATTGGACGGCATACAGAAATAGTGCCTCTTTCGCAGGTAGGATCAACTGCCGCAGATATAAAAAATTATGTAGCAAATTATTATAATGAATACGGTTTGACATATCTGCTTCTTGTGGGAGATGTACAGCAAATACCTACAAATGAAGGTTCTGGATTAGGAGGTCCTTCTGACAATGCATACGGCTATTTGGTCGGTAATGATCATTATCAGGAATTATTTGTTGGACGCTTTTCTGCTCAAACTGATGCACAAGTGCAGACAATGGTGCAGCGAACAATTTTTTATGAAAAAGGTGATCAATTACCATCTAATGTGTATAATAAACCTCTCGGAATAGGTTCAAATCAAGGTGAAGGACAAGGTGATGATGGAGAAGCAGATTATCAGCATGAACATAATATGATACTTGATTTGTTGAATTATACCTATCAAGCACCCCCATATGAACTTTACGACGGAGATCATACAGGAGATGGTTGGTATGACCAGCCAGGTGATCCATCGGAACAAGATTTAGCCAGTGCTGTTGATAGTGGAGTAGGTATAATAAATTATACTGGTCATGGCTCTGATCTCTCGTGGGTTACTACCGGTTTTTCTGTTAGTGATGTTCAAGCATTGAGTAATGGGAATAAATTGCCTTTTATTTGGTCTGTTGCTTGTGTTGTAGGTAATTTCGTAGATAATGACGAATGCTTTGCCGAGAGTTGGCTGCGCCATACTGATAACGAAGGAAACCCAATAGGTGCAATAGCATTTTTCGGCTCTACAATAAATCAAAGTTGGGCTCCTCCTATGGCTGCTCAGGACGAAATGGTAGATATTCTCGTTGAAAGCTATGAGAACAACATAAAACGCACTTTTGCAGGGCTCTCTATTAACGGTTGTTTTCAGATGAATGATGAATATCAAGATTATGATATGACCGATACATGGACTGTTTTTGGAGATCCTTCGGTGACAGTTAGAACAGATAACCCTTCACAAATGCTTGTCTCTCACGACGATGCTATAATTTACGGTAATTCTGTTTATACAGTAAATTGCGACTACGACGGTGCAGTGGCTACAATTAGTAAAAATGGACAAATTATTGGTACTCAAAAAGTTAGTGGAGGTGTAGCAAATATTGAATTAGACGAAAATCTTTATCAACCGGGCGAAACACTCACATTAGCAGTATTCGGATATAATAAAATAACTTATTTGACCGATGTTGAAGTTATAACTCCTTCTGGACCTTATATTTCAATGCAGTCTTATAGTGTTAATGACACAAACTTTTTAATCTATGGTTCTACACAGACTTTGCAGTTGAAACTAAAAAATGTAGGCGTAGAAAATGCTTCTGGCGTACATCTTACTTTGACATCTAACGATTCGCACGTTTCTTTATCTAACAATACAAATATTAACTTGGGAGATATAGACAGCGCAGCTTTTGCTACTGCAAATATTACTGTTGCAGTATCTGGTTCTGTGGACGACGGCTACCTTGTCCCATTCCACCTCACTATAACCGACGCAGATAACAATACTTGGGAAAAAGATTTCTCAGTGCCTGTTATTGCTCCTATTTTGAAAAGCAACTATGTTAAAATATTGGACGGGGAAGGCTCTCTATATTTTTCAAGCACGCCTGTGGTCTCTGTACCTGTCTCTCAAACTTACACATATAACATTACTGTGGGACAACTCGGAGGAAATGGAAATCAAGCACTAGATCCAGACGAAAATTCCGTTATTGTTTATAAAATAGAAAATACAGGACATGCTTTTGCCCAGAATATTATAGCAACATTATCAACTGATTATCAATATATTACAATAGAAAATCCTATACAAACAATAGATTTACTCGGTGCAAATCAAAATGTAGAATTGATGTTTAATGTGTCTGTTGATGCAAATGCACAAATAGGTGATTTAATAACTTTTACCTTGCATCTGCAAGCAGGTGAAACAGGATACTATACAGACACTTTACAGAATATTTTATCAATAGGAGAAGTCGTTGAGGACTTTGAAACAGGCGATTTTTCAGCATATAACTGGAATAATGGCGGAGATTTGCCTTGGGAGATAACTACTGATAATCCCTATGAAGGAACATATTGCGCAGGCGTGCCAGATGCTTTAGACGACAATCAAACTTCCTCTTTGAGTATAAATTTGAATAATGTACCGCAAGGTGCTAAATTAAGTTTTTATTATAAAGTATCATCTGAACAAAATTATGATTTCTTTAAGTTTAAAGTGAACAATACAGAAGTGGTTTCACAATCGGGAGAGGTTGATTGGACTTATTATGAATATACATTTGAGCAAGCTGGCAATTATACTCTTGAATGGAGCTATTCAAAAGATTACAGCGTATCAGCAGGACAAGATAAGGCTTGGATAGATTATATTAAATTTCCTGTGCCACCAGCAAAGAGCGTTAAAAGTAGAAATATTACTATCACAGCAACAGATTTACCTTCGTGGCTTACTTTAACAGATAACGGAGACGGCACAGCTTTGTTGCAAGGAGTAGCACCTGCTCAACCAGCAGAATTCAACATTTCACTTTCTGCTACTGATGGCAATAATACAGCTGAACAAAACTTTACTTTGGGAGTTATTCCTTATGCTGGTATTCATAGTGCAATGGGGATTAGTATTTATCCAAATCCCGCTACTGACCTATTGTTTATAAATCATAGTGGTAGTGTTTCTATTATTATTACAGATATTAACGGAAAAATAGTAATGAATAAATTTGTCCGAGATAATATATTAAATGTTAGTAAGTTATCATCAGGTATCTATGTTATAAAAATCATTACACCAGAGAAAATTTATACAAGGAAATTTATAAAAGAGTAAATGCATTTCGGGGCTGTTAATATAGCAGCCCCGTTTTATTATATGTAATCTTGAAATTGATGAAATAATATTTTTTAGGTGAGATTATTTGCAATTAGTTTTGTTCATTATTATTGTTATTTTCTTTTTCTTTGTTTTTTAATTTTTTAATTCCTTCAATGACGTCTTTTATTTCATCAGAAAATTCTCTTTTACCAAGTATTTTTTCTACATCTTCTGTGTATATAATTTCTTTTTTCAATAAAAGTTTTGCCAGTTCTATAAATTTTTCTTTATGAGCGAATATTATTTCTTTAGCGCGAGCATATTGTTCTTCGATGATATTTTTAACTTCTTCGTCGATTAATTCAGCAGTTTTTTCACTATAAGGTTTTTGTAAAGAGAACTCAGGTTTATCAGAGGAATCGAAATAACTAATATTCCCAATTTTTTCACTCATACCTAAGAATGCTACCATTGCGTATGCTTGTTTTGTTGCTCTTTCTAAATCATTAAGAGCACCTGAGGAAACATTTGAAAATATGACTTCTTCTGCGGCGCGTCCGCCTAAAAGTGCACAAATTTCGTCTAAAAATTGCTCTTTTGTAGTTAGCTGTCGTTCTTCGGGCATATACCAAGCTGCTCCTAAGGATCTACCTCTTGGTACTATTGAAACTTTTATTAACGGTTGTGCATATTTTAACATCCAGCTTACAGTAGCATGTCCTGCTTCGTGATAAGCTATCCGTTCTTTTTCTTCGGGTTTTATTATTTTATTTTTTTTCTCTAAGCCTCCAATTATTTTATCTATTGCATCGTGGAAATCTTCCATTTCAATAAAGCGTTTATTTTTTCTTGCTGCAATTAAAGCGGCTTCATTACATACATTTGCTATATCAGCCCCAGAAAATCCAGGCGTTTGTTTTGCTAATAAATCTATATCAATATCGTTGGCTAATTTTAATGGTCGCATATGTACTTTAAAAATTTCTTTTCTTTCGTTTAAGTCTGGTAGCTCCAGAACTATTTGTCTATCAAAACGTCCTGCTCTAAGTAGAGCTTTATCTAAAATATCAGGTCTATTTGTGGCAGCTAAAACAATAATGCCGGTATTGCTGTCAAAACCGTCCATTTCTGTGAGTAAAGCATTTAGAGTGCTTTCTCGTTCGTCGTTTGAAGAAAAACTTACGCGTGTACTCCTAGATCTTCCTATTGCATCTATTTCGTCGATAAATATTATACAAGGTGCTTTTGCTTTTGCTCTTGCAAATAAGTCTCTAACACGAGAAGCTCCTACTCCCACAAACATTTCTACGAAATCTGCTCCTGAGAGTGAGAAAAACGGTACCTTAGCTTCTCCTGCTACTGCTTTTGCAAGTAAGGTTTTGCCAGTTCCCGGAGGTCCTATTAAAAGTACTCCTTTTGGGATTTTTCCCCCTAAGGCTGTATATTTTTTTGGATTTTTCAGAAAATCAACGATTTCAGTAATTTCTTGTTTAGCTTCTTCTAAGCCAGCCACATCATTGAATGTTACATTTACGTTCCCTTCGAATAGTTTTGCTTTTGCTTTACTAAAACTAAATATATTGCCGGAGCCTCTACCCATTCGTTGGAAAATAAACATCCACAGAATTATCAAAATAATTAGAGGTAATATCCAGCTTAGGATGTCATTCCAATAATTATGACGTGTTTCGCTTTCGTAGTATAAACGTTGTTCTTCGGGCACATTTTTTTGGATTTCTTCCAGTTGTGAATGAAAAACTTCCGGCGAAGAAATGTTGTAAATGTAATGAGGTCCATTAAATAGTCTATGTTTTTTTACATATTCAGCTATTGCTATGTCGTGTTTTATTACACTATCTTTAAGGTATATTTCTGCATATTCTCTATTGACAACAACTATTCTTGCTATTTTTTTCGCTTTTATTAGTTTTGCAAGTTCTCCCCAACCGATATTTTCTGGTGTTCCTTGAAAATTATAAAATTGAAATATTATAATCCCTATTGTTAGTAAGATAATCCAAAAAATAGAAGATTTTGTTTTTAGGTTGTTATTTTTGTCTTTGTTATCTAAGTTTTTATTTTCCATTGGCATCTATATTTTTTGAATAGTTAGTGAATTGTGCATCTGCCCATAGACCTTCAAGGTCGTAAAAGTCGCGCTTTTCTTTAATAAAAATATGAACTACTATGTCTATATAATCTATTATAATCCATTCTGCATTATCTGCTCCTTGTGTGTAATATGGTTTTATGTTGTATTTTTCCTTTATTTTTTCAATTATATATTCAAATATGGCTTTTGCATGTCTGCTACTGTTTGTATCTGTAATTATAAAATAGTCACAGATATTGCTTATCTCCGGAGTAAATTTTATAGAAAGTACATTATTGCCTTTTTTTTCTATGATTAAATTAACTATTTCTTTAAGCAATAATTCTGTATTTACTTCTTGCACAGTTTTTGTCATAAGCTAATTAATAATTTTATTGAGTGCAAAGTTAATCTTTTTTTTATAAAAATGCGTTTTTATAGTCTATATTTTCCTAACTGTTGCAATATATACTTTCGTTTGCCTCGTTTGCAAAATACTTTATATTTAACTTTTGATGACTGTTCTAATGTGTCTCTTACCAGTGAGCTATTAGATTTATTAAACGATTATAATATTTCTGCAACTTTTTTTTGTATCGGAGAGATTTTAGCAAAAAATTTATTTTTAATAGATAAAATACTAAAAAATCATACGCTCGGTAATCATACTTTTTCTCATTATAATTTTTTAAAAACAGATATAACTACTTATATAACAGATATTTTTAGATTTCAATCTTTGTATAAAGCTAATTTATTTCGTCCTCCTTATGGAGTAATTACTCCTTCATTTGCTAAAAGGTTAAAAAAATATGATTTAAAGGTAGTTCTCTGGTCTTTAATGACTTATGATTTTGATGTTTATATGAATGCTGATCGCATACTTAAACTTGTGTATAATAGATCAAAAAATGGAACAATAATTGTTTTTCATTGTAATGATAAAGTAAAAAAATTATTAACACTGATTGAAAAGACTATTGTTTTTTTTACAGACAAAAATTTTGTTTTTGATAGTATAAAAATTTAGTACTAAAAAAATAGTATTATTTTTTTATCTGTAAAATATTTTTTACATTTAGTAATTGATAATTTACTTTTTTATATGCAAAATTTACTTTTTGAAATGTTTATAAATTTTGTCCTATTCCAATTTTAAACTTTATATTGTGTTGATAATTAATTGTTTATATTTTCCAGTTTTTTTAGCTTTTATAATTTAGCTTGTATAATTTTTATTAGGAGAGGCGAAAATTTTATTTTTTTAAAATTTGAAGCTTAATAAATCTTAATTTTTTTGCTTAGGAATATTTAAAGTGAAATTATTGTATAGAAATGTATATTGCCGAGTAGTACAAAAGTGACCCCACCAGGACTCGAACCTGGACCAAGAGCTCCGGAAACTCTCGTTCTATCCCTTAAACTATGGGGCCAAATATTTCGAGGTAGGTGACCCCACCAGGACTCGAACCTGGATTTAGAGATTAGGAATCTCTCGTTCTATCCCTTGAACTATGGGGCCATAATACAAATTAAGCCTAAATCCCGTAGGACTTAGGCTTCTGAGCTCTCCAGGCAGGACTTGAACCTGCGACACCCGGATTAACAGTCCGGTGCTCTAACCAACTGAGCTACTGGAGA